>DASPRM010000163.1 GCA_035624455.1 Terriglobales bacterium | reverse complement strand
GGCGTAGAAAACGATTGCCTCAGCGAAGGCAATCGCGAGAATGGACTGCACCAGGATGGGGGTCGACGCGCTGGGATTACGTCCCACCGCTTGCGAAGCGCCCATGCCAATCAAACCGACGCCAATGGCCGCGCCAAAGGCAGCCAGGCCCACGTGCAAGCTTCCGGTCATGTCATTGCCCCTTTCTTTTCCGTCGACTCCCGTGATGGCACACGGTCAGCCGTCGAATTCATACCTTAACTGCTTCCGAGCTTGGTGCTTTTGCCTCGTGCTGACAGATCAACATTGTGAAAACCGCAGTCAACAACATAAATACCAGCGCCTGGACCAGACCCATCAGTAACTCCAGGAAATAGAATGGAATTGGCACCAGCCAGCCCAAGCCGGGTACCAGATTGGCCATGGCTTCCAACATGTTTTCGCCGGCGTAAACGTTGCCGTAAAGACGGAAGCCAAGAGAGACGGGTCGGAACAATATCGACACGATCTCCAAACAACCGGCCGCGAAAAACACTCCAACCATGAGGATCTTTAATAGGCCAGTGGTGTCGCCCTTGGGCGCGAATAGCTCCTTTAAGAAGCCAATCGGACCCACCTCCTGCAGCGCCCAGACGATCCAGCAGGCGAAGAAAATCAAGGCCATGGCGAAAGTCATGTTGACATCGGCGTTGCCCCCACGCAATAAAGGCTGGTCGATCCTGAAGCCGTGAGAAGTCTGATGTCCCCAGCCGACGGTACCGACCCCGGGAATGAGGCTTACCCAATTGGTGGCAAGAATGAAGATAAAGATGGTCGCAAAAAACCAAAAGGTTCGTTCCGCGAGATGCCGACCCATGATTTTCTCGAGAAAGCCCTCCAGGCCGCCAACCAACCATTCCAGGAAATTCTGGGCCCCGCTAGGAACCAGCTTCATGTCGCGGGTGGCGAAGTGGGCAAAAACGATCAACCCCAAGGCAACGACCCATGTGACCACCATGGAATTAGTGATGGGAAACCCACGCAGACGCGTAATTTCCACCGCGCTTTGCGGAAGGCCGTGTTCCTTTTCCTCATGGTTGTTGGCCGGGGATTGGTCCGGGTGAAGAGCATCTGTGGCCCGCTCTATACTGACCATCCAGTCGGTTTCCGCCGAACTCATCCAGCTAGGGCTCAGGATGATGAACGCCGTGATGAGAAGCAGCACAAGCTTCGTTCTCCTTCTGGTCGCGAGTTTGACATGTCTTGCACCCAGACTTGGCGTCCAACCCAGAGGAACGGGATGCCCCGCAATCGTGTGCTTGGTCGGAACGGCACCCTCCATCAGGTTCACGCAGGATCCCCCGACATCGACTTGGCTCTCACCGTCATCCATTGCTGCAAGGCGTATTGGGCACTTCCTCTACGCCAACGCTCGAGGCGCAGAGCTGAAGGTGTCTTGCCCGGCCTTCTGATAGCCAACCAGGGTGAAGTATAGGGCGCGGTCAAAAAACTGGTTGAGCGAACGCAACAGGTTCACGCCACCCCAAAACTCAACCGGTTCGTCAAGCAGGCACTCTTGCTGGATGTATTCCCAGAGATAGTCGCGGGCAATGCACACGGCCCAAAACAAGTTACTGAAAGGGACGCCCTGTTGGGCTCGCCGGATCCCCACCGCCGAGTAGTGTTGCTCAACGATGGAATCAGTTTCAGCGGATAGCCAGTCTGTCAGATCAAGATAGATTTGCAGCGCGTATCGCTTGTGTTCGTCCTCAGGCACCTTCTGCAACAGGGCGCCGCAGCGGTCCGAGTTCCGGATCTTCTGCAGCATCCCCTCCGACATCCGGTCCGCGTTCGTCTTCATGTGTTGCACTAGCTTAAGCGGGCGCATCCCTGCTCCTTATTCTTGGACCGGCACTCGGTCGTTCGATGCTCTCTCCCAACCAGCAAAGCCTAGCCACGGCGGCGACGACCGTATACTGGCAAAATTGACAGTGTTTTCGCGCCGATAGAATGTGATGGAAACACGAGACTCAGAACTGGTGGCAGCTGCGCGAGATGGGCCGAAGAACCAACTTTGAACGAGACGAACGCCTTCGTCACCGCACTCGGAAACAGAGTCGCCAACGGCTCTGGGTCAGCGGCCCCGCGACTCCTCGCCTCTCTCCCCCCACCTTCTGAATTTTCCTGACGGAACGCTTTCAGCCCGAACAAGGGCGATTGCGAAATGAAGGCCAGGATAATACTGAAATCAGATCTGCCCTAGTTAAAAGACCAGCTTCGCGATCAGGAGTCCGATAACCACCGAAGACACGGTGGCCACCATTCCAGGAAGCATAAAGCTGTGGTTCAAGACGTACTTGCCGATGCGCGTAGTGCCAGTCTGGTCAAAGGAAATGGCCGCCAGCATCGTGGCGTAGGTGGGCAGAAAGAAATAGCCATTGACGGCCGGAAACACGGCGATCAGAATCGGAGTTCCGAGGCCCAGAGCGATGCCCACGGGCATCAGGGTCACGACGGTTGCCGCCTGACTGGCCAGCAGGATCGAAAGCAAGAACAGTCCCAGGGCAAAGATCCAGGGATGCTGTTGGATCAACCCAGAAATACTGCGGATAACGAACTGCCGGTTGCCCTCGAACAATGACGATCCCAGCCAGCCCAGGCCTGCGATGGAGATCAGTGCTACCACACCCGCTTGCATGATGCTACCCTTGACCGTCGCCGCTGGAGACGCGCGAAACAGCAGCATGTTGATACCTGCCGCGGCCAGCATCACTATCATGATGGCAGGGGCCAGTTCCAACTGTTCTATGGTCTCCTGACCAGTAGCCAAAGTTGAGTAGGAAGGCCGCAACGAAGGGAACAACCCGAGCGTCACCACTAGGACCACCGCCAGGAGAAACACGATGACCGAGCCCCGTGCCCGCCTCAGGTCAGCGCCTTCCAGCGCTCCAGCTGATGCTGGGGCTTCGATTAATCCCTTTGCCAAACGATCCTGATAAAGCGGATCATCCTTGAGCTCCGGCCCCTTCCACATGACCGCGAGCGCTCCCAGTAAGCTGCCCAGCAAGGTCGAAGGTATACAAATCAGCAGGATGGTCTCGAGGCGCACGCCCGCCGGAGTCAGTAGTCCCAACAACGCTACGGTGGCGGCGGAGATGGGCGAAGCAGTGATCGCCTGCTGCGAGGCGATGGTGGCGATCGAGAGCGGCCGCTCGGGACGAACTCCCGCCTTGCGCGCGACCTCCGCAATCACCGGCAGTAATGCATACACAACGTGGCCTGTGCCCGCCGCCAGAGTAAAGACGTAGGTGACGAGTGGAGCCACCAGCGTGATGCCGGCGGGCCAGATCCCGAGGGCCCGGTCAGCGATGACGATGAGGTAATCCAGACCGCCTGCCGCCTGCATGGTGGCTGCAGCGGTGATTACGGCAAGGATCATCCCCAGAACGGTTCGGGGGGGCATCCCGGGTGGGAGGCCAAAGACAAATACCAGCACGACGAGGCCAATCCCCGCCACCGTGCCCAGAGCTATCCCACCCAGACGAGCCCCGACAAAAATGCACAGGAGGACAACCAGCAGTTCCAGCCAGATCATGAGGCGCCGCTTTACCGCCCTCCCGCCCCCGTCATGACTTTCGGATCGAGCACGGTGGCGATCTGCTCTTCTGACAGCAATTTTTTCTCCCGCACCAGCTGGACGATGCCCTTGCCGGTCTTCATGGCCTCCGCTGCCAGTTGGGTCGCTGTGTCATAGCCTAGCAATGGATTCAGGGCGGTCACGACCCCAAT
>DASPRM010000162.1 GCA_035624455.1 Terriglobales bacterium | reverse complement strand
CACCTGCGTTTGCGGACAGTCGTTCACTCTATTGCGCCATCCGTGAAGTGGAAAGTATCAGTCAAATCCATATCCTTGAAAGGGCCGGGACCAACGAAGCCCAGCCTTCTCCCATCTTGATTTCAAGCGATAACAGCAACGGGTATTCGCATACGTCATAGCTGCGCGCGGGAGCTGCACATGCCCTGCGAAGGCCAAGGGCATTCACCGGCCGGCGTGTTTCTCCTTTGTGCAAGGCGCGAGGCAAACTTCGAAATTAAGACCCTTGCTTCGCCGCAATAGCTTGCAACTGCAAACCTGGAAGTAGTGCTGTACCAACGGGGCTTGTTCTCCTGCTAAGGACAGGCGCAAAAATAAGTGAATCGGTTTTCTTTTAGGGAAGCCGCGTCGTTGTGACTCGTGCGTGTTGGATTCCAGACAGCGACTTAGCGCGCTATGCGCGTTTTCATGATCGATGGGCAATCGATTCGGCAGCGCTGGGAAGCGGTCAACTCCCTGTTAGATGAGCGGGGGCGGCGGCTGTTTGCGGCGGCAGAAGTCCGGGCGGCCGGACGCGGGGGGCTTGCGGCGGCATCGAGTGTTACTGGGGTTGCACGCAGCACCCTTTTGCGAGGGCTTAAGGACCTTGACGCGCCTGCACTGCCGCGCGGAAGGGTTCGCCGTCAAGGTGGCGGCCGCCGCCGGCTGGCGGTGCGTGATACGACGCTTCTAGACGATCTGCGCAGCCTCGTGGAACCGGCGACGGTCGGCGATCCGGTCCGACCGCTGCTGTGGGTATCGAAGAGCCTCGATAAGCTGGCGGCGGCTCTCAATAAAATGGGGCATGCAGTCAGCGCCAATACTGTCCGCAAGCTGTTGACTGAACTTGGCTTTTCGCGCCAGTCCAACCGCAAGGCCGACGAGGGCTCGCATCATGGGGACCGCGATGCGCAGTTCCAGCACATCAACGCTAAGGTTCTGGCGGCGCAAGCCGCTGGCCAGCCCGTCATATCCGTCGACACCAAGAAAAAGGAGCTGGTTGGCAATTACTGCAACGGCGGCAGCGACTACCGGCCCAAAGGCGAGCCCCGGCGTGTGAACGTGCACGATTTCGAGGACAAGGAGCTTGGCAAGGTTGTCCCTTACGGCGTCTACGATATCGCTGCCAACAAAGGCTGGGTCAGCGTTGGCGTCACCCACGACACTGCGGAGTTCGCCGTAGCCTCGATCCGGCTGTGGCTGGAAAAGATGGGACGCAAGCGCTATCCCGACGCAAGCGAGTTGACCATCACCGCCGATTGTGGCGGCTCAAATGGCGCGCGCGTGCGGCTGTGGAAGTTGAAACTCCAGGAATTTGCCGATGAGACGGGCCTCACGATCCATGTCTGCCACTATCCACCGGGCACATCGAAGTGGAATAAGATCGAGCACCGCCTTTTCTGTCATATCACCCAGAATTGGCGCGCCCGCCCGCTGACTGACAGGGTAGCCGTCGTCGAGTTGATTGCAGCAACGTCAACGAAATCCGGGCTGCGCGTCGAAAGCGCGCTGGACGAGCGAACCTACGAGAAGGGCATCAAAGTCAGTGATGCCGACATGGAGGCCATCAATATTTGCGGCGATGAATTTCATCCCGAATGGAACTATGCAATAAAACCGCGAACCGGAAAATCGTAGCGGTTATTTTTGCGGATGTCCTTAGTTCTCCACCGGCCGGGCGGCCGACCCCCATGGGATGAAACGTCTTGGCATTGGAGCCTCGGTTTATTCTATATTTTGCGGCGCCGCTGGCAGCGAGGTCGGTTTGTCTATGGTGCGGACGAGCCCGTTGCTTAGTTGGACCCGGGCGCCTCGATCACCCCCAATGGAGCCAAAGGGCAGCAATGCCCCGGAGCACGTTTGTTAGAGTTCCTTTTCAATGAGGTCCCCACGCTGGCGGCAGTGTGGAGGAGAACCGATGGAAGTGATGCATGGGCGGGTCGCCGGCCTTGATGTTCACAAGGATGCCGTCGTCGCCTGTGTCCGGATCGTGGCGGCCGGCAAGGCATCGCGCGAATGCCGGACGTTCGAAACAACGACGGATGGCCTGAAATCCCTGCTGGCTTGGCTGACAGAGAACGAATGCACGCATGTGGCGATGGAAGCGACCGGGGTGTATTGGAAGCCGGTGTGGAACATCTTGAGCGACGG
>DASPRM010000161.1 GCA_035624455.1 Terriglobales bacterium | reverse complement strand
CTGTCCCTTAATTCGATAGGTCATCGCTAGCCCTCCTTAGTTGAAGTGACTTTCTCTTTCGACCGGCCAACCGATTTCTTATCGCTCTTCTCAATCGGCTTCACGATCGCCATTCAAACAACTATTAGTAAGCAATACCGGTGCCAGCCAAATTGAATGTAATATTCCTAAAAATGTCTGAGAAAACAGGACCAGTCACGTCTCAACCAGAAACCTGGGACAATTTCTGTCACCATGGGGGCCCGAAAACGTCCCTCCGGCAGATCCTGCCATCGCCTCAGCTTGCAACATCATTGACCGTGTTGGTCAGAACCCGTATGTCATTGATGATCCAGTCGTCGCATGTGCTATCGCTGTCGATATTCCCCCGGGCTCCCGCGGTAAATCCCGTTGCGGCAGACTCAACCAAAGCCGGCGCAGCGTTCACGTTGCAGGGAACCGCCGCAGTACTCCCGCCGGGGACCGCCGTCGGGACGCCGCTGACACCATACCAGTAGGAATACTTCGGTGTGCCGGATACCCCATACTCAAGCGCTGCGATGCTCGTAATCACGTACGACCCGTTTTGAATATTCCCAGTAAGAACTGCTCTCACAAAGATGTCTCCAAGGGCGAGCTTGGCCTCTGCTTGTTTGGCCTTAGCCTGGTACCGCAGGAAGTTCGGGATAGCGATCGCCGCCAGAACTCCAATGATCGCGACCACGATCATCAACTCGATCAGAGTGAAGCCTTGGTTTCCTTTCGAGAAGCGGATGGGCAACCCCCCTACCTCTTTGCTCCAGCATGCTTGCAATCGCCGCATGCAGCCTCATACGCGAGGCACGAGAGGATGCAAGCAAACCGCTTGCCACACAGAAAAGCTTCCACTGAGTGATAAAACCGATAGTTAGGCGAATCGTGTGAATGGCATACGGGCGCACACAGACGATTCTCGTCACGTTGTGGCTTAAATTGTCGTCGCGCGACGGCTAGAGGGATTTCTGCGACTGCCGCTGTTGTGACTTGCGAATCCGCTCATCAGAGGCCGGATCTCCGAACCCCTTCGCTTTAAATCGATCCGTCAGTTTTCTGTTCGTCGGATCAAGCTCCAGCGAGCGCAGCCACGCCTCGCGGGCATCGGTCAAGAGATTATGGGTGAGGTAGATCTCGCCGAGGTGCTCGAAGAACACGGGATCGTCCGGCACCACCGCCACGGCCTGCTTCATTTCCTTCAGCGCCTCCTGCATGCGGCCCAGCTTGAAATAGGCCCAGGCGAGACTGTCGAGGTAGTAGCCATTCTGGGGTTTGACGGCAAGCGCACGCTGGATCAGCATTACCGCCTCATCCAACCGCATATCGCGCTCCGTATAGGTGTAACCAAGGTAGTTCAGGGCATCGGCGTGTTGGGGATCCAACCGGATGGCCTCTTCCATCTCATGGACCAAGTCGTCGAACTGGCCCAGCTTGTCATACGCGGTTCCCAAGTTGAAATGGAGATCAGCGTTGTTGGGATTTTGCTGCAGCCCCTCGCGAAAGACGCTCACTGCTTCCTCGTTCCGCGCCGCCTGTAGCAAAGTCAGCCCCAGCATGAGATAGGCTTCGGACATCTTGGGGTTCAGCGCGACCACCTGGCGAAAATGTGACAGCGCTTCATCGTTCCGCTTCAGGCGAAACAGCAGATATCCTAGATGGAGGTGGGCATCCGTGTACTTCTGATCAGCCTGGATGATCGCCTGGTATTCGGCGAGCGCCTTGTCGTATTCCTTCTGTTCTTCATAGAGGTATGCCAGGTGGTCACGCACGCGAAGCTCTTGCGGGCGCAAGGTCAGCACGAGTTTCATCTGCTCCACCGCCTGCCCGAATTCTTTCAATTCCCCGTAAATGAGGCCGATGCGAAGCTGGGCTTCCACATCACCGGGATTCTCCGCGACGGCCTCACGCAACAGGGCAAGGGCCGGCTCATACGCTTTCTGCGTCAACAGCAACCGCACCATCCGCTGGCGCGCCTCTCGATTGCCCCGGTTGTTCTCCAGCGCCTTCCG
>DASPRM010000160.1 GCA_035624455.1 Terriglobales bacterium | reverse complement strand
GAGCGCAAAGACGAGGAGCTGGCATTCAAGATCCTGCAGCACTACTCCACCGCGATCGACAATCCCGAAGCCGAGGCTCGGCGCAAAGCTGCGACCGGGATAAGTGAGCTGGCTGACCTGTACGGGCGTATGGACAACCGGCTCATTCAGTCGATTTTGATGCGCCTGGGAAGGCAGCTTACTGTCGATTACAGCGAGGAATCGCAAACCTTGTTGAGTGCGGCTTTTGTTCGGCTGAGCCAGGAAGCCAGCACCCGGAAGGACTTCGTTGCTGTAGAGCAGTCCCTCGCGACTCTGGCACGTATTGAGCAGAACAACCCCCAATTGGCGCGCGACGTCCGGCCGAGGATCGCGGTCGAGAGCCGTCTCCGTGAATTTGTCAGCGAGGTGTCTAAGAACCCAATCGTGCCTGCAGGCTTGCTCGAAGTGCTGAAGCGCACGCCGGCAAAAGCCGCCGAGGAGATTGCCGTCCAGTTTGGCCACTGTTCGCGGCGCGAGGAAGCCAATCGTTTCGTTGCTTTACTCATGCAGGTGGGACCGGCCGCACTCAATCATCTGCGCGAGGTGATGCGCACACGCTCAGCATCGGAGGCCATTCTGACCACCGGATTGTTGAGTTGCCTCGACATGCCTATGCTGGTCGCGGAATTACCGGAACGAATCCGGCAATGGAACCGTCAGCAGCAGGATGCCGCCATGCGTCAGATCGCTTGCGCCGGAGCCGAAGAACGCGGCGAACTGATCTTAGCCATGCTCGACAATCTCGATCCACTGATTCTCCCGCAGGCCGTAGACGACATCGGCATGACCCGCTCTTACCTGGCCGCAGGCAGGCTCTTGGATCTGGCTGCCGCACAGTGCCCAGCCCCCACTGCTCCGTACCTTCAGGTAAAAGCCATTGAGGCGCTCGGCCGCTTGCGAATCGGAGGCGCCGAGGAACTGCTAACCAACTTTGTATCCGAGCGTCATCTGCTGACCTGGAAGCACCCGCGTGAGCTGCGCATCGCTGCAGCCCAGGCCGTTGAGCGCGTCAATCCGGAACGCGCCAGGCACCTGATCGCCAAGGGCGGCTTCTCTGCGGAAGAGCTCAAAATTGGACCGCTTGATCCGGTCCAGAGCAACGGCTGGGTGCGCCAGCGGCGTTATCAGCGGGTTTCACCGGAAGTCGCCATTCATGGCACCGCCACCACCAATCGCGGTGTCTACGATGTGACCCTGGAGAAACTAAGCCTTGGTGGCGGCATGGGCTCGCGAACCGGGCGCACAACTATGGGAACCGATGCCTTACTCGACATTAATCTCGGACTGCGCCGTGTGCACAGCCGGGTACTGGTGCGAGAAGCCGCCGCCGGGGGCGTCAGCTTCGAGATCGCCGACATCGCCCTTGATGACCGCTCCAAGCTTCGCAAACTCGTCCACGATCAAATGATCGCCAGCCAGGTCGCAGCCGCCAAGCGCGTCAGCGCCTGAAGAAGCAAGATCGGATGAATTGGAGCAAGTTCGAGGTTTGATCGGGTGAAGTACGAAGAGCCTGGCAGTTGGCGCTGACACTCCGGAACCTTATAACCGATGTTGTAGATAAACGCTGGTTGGCAATGGCTCCAACTCGCAATTCGGTCTTCACTGCGCCGGCAGCTGCGAAAACTGAAAGAGGCCAAAATCAAGCAGCGGAAATGTTCGCATCCTCACCCGGCACCTCCTCGGTTGACGGGAGAATGCTTCTTCTGCCGATCTACCACACTGCAGGCTGGGTATTATCTGGAGCGCATCCTAGGTCTCAGGCTAAGTGATTGCCGGGATTGGAGAAAATCCTCTAGTGGGGACCGGATGGTAATGCTAGGCTTGGTCCAACGTGGGGCAAATTCCAGTCGCCAGACAGGGTGTGCCAGCCAGAACGATTCGCTTCGGCGCGTTCGAGCTCGATTTGCGCACCGAGGAGCTACGTAAGGGTGGGATTCGGCTGCGGCTCCCTGGGCAATCTTTCCAGGTGCTTCGCATGTTGCTAGGCCATCCTGGGGAGTTGGTCAGCCGCGAGGAGCTGCGTCAGAGCCTTTGGCCGAGCGATACCTTCGTTGACTTTGATCATGGGTTGAATGCCGCCGTAAACCGACTGCGAGACGTCCTGGGCGATTCGGCTGACAATCCCAAATATATTGAGACCCTACCAAAGCGGGGATATCGCTTTGTCGCACCCCTAGAAGGCGGGGAGACGGTCGCCCATGGCGATCCGAGCGGAACTTCCGACTCCAACTGGTCGACACCTGTTAGCGATACCGACCCGGCCACGGCAATTGTTGATGTCCAGTCGCCCACTTCTGCCGTCGCTCTCCCAGGAGCGGAAAGAATTTTGTCGAGAAAACTGAGCCGTGGTTGGCTTGCGGTGTTAATCGCAGCAACCATGATTCTCCTGGTTGCAATTGCCGTCCGGATGCTGACCCCCGCTCCGCAGGCCAGGATCAGCGGTTCCCGTCAGATTAGTCGCGACGGCATGCCCAAATCCAACCTGCAGACCGACGGCTCACGCATTTACTTCAGCGAATTCTCCAATGGCCGCAGTGTTCCTGCACAGGTTTCGATTACCGGCGGCGACACCTCCTTGCTTCCTGTCTCCTATCTTAACTATCTCAACGCTGCCACCTGTGACATCTCGGCGGATCATACGAAATTGCTGATTCTCACTTGGTTTGGGAGCGAAGCGGAAGGCATCCTTTGGAGCCAGCCTTTGCCAGCCGGTCCCCCTCAACGCTTAGGGAATACGGAAGGACATGATGAGACTTGGTCACCTGACGGTCGTGAACTCCTGTTCGCTAAGGGCTCCACGTACTATCTGGCGGCCGCCGACGGCACCTCGCCACGTCCCTTTCTGTCGCTCCATGGAATCCCAAATGGCGCTCGCTTCTCTCCTGACGGGAGCCGCATCCGCTTCGCACTGAGCGATCCTGAAATGAGAGTGTCTGCCCTATGGGAGGTCAACCGCGACGGTTCCAACCTGCATCGCCTGCTTCCCCCGGGTCAGAATCCGGTGGCCCAGTGCTGCGGCAGATGGAGTCCTGATGGTCGCTACTACTTCTTTCTCGATCTCGATAGTTTCAATGCTGACTGGTACCCGATCGTCAGCAGTGCCAATATTTTTGTCCTGCGCGAGGCAGCGGGCGGGCTGACGCAAAAGTCCCACGTTCCCATGCAATTGACATCAGGGCCACTCTCTTTCGGCGAGTTGCTGCCCGCGCTTGACGGCAAGCAACTCCTGGCTGTGGCCAGCCAGCAGCGCGGCGAACTCGTGCGTTACGACAATAGCACGCAGCAGTTTGTGCCGTTTCTGTCCGGCGCTTCTATCAGCGATCTCGATTTTTCGCGCGATCGGCAGTGGATTGCTTATGTCACGGTGCCCGACCACACCCTGTGGCGCAGTCGCGAGGACGGAACCGAACGGCTGCAGCTAACGTCTGCTCCAGTGGATGCGGTATTGCCTCGCTGGTCGCCAGATGGAAAGAGCATTGTCTATGTTGCACTGAATTCCAGCCGACGTTTGAAGATCTTCCAGGTCTCTGCCAATGGCGGGTCTTCAGAAGAGCTGTTATCTGAAAACGACGACGAGCAGGATCCCACCTGGTTCCCAGACGGCCGCCGGCTTGTTTTTGGCGGACTGCCGGAGGTCTCTTATCGTGCAGGCGCCGGAATCCGCATCTTTGATTTCAAGACGCGCCGTGTCTCCGACATCCCCGATTCCAAAGACCTATTCAGCCCGCGGTTGTCTCCGGACGGTCGATATATCGCTGCCCTGACCAGGGACTCCAAGAAACTGGTTCTCTATGATTTCCAAACTGGCAAGTGGTCGGATTGGGTCACCGATTCTGTCACCGTAGGTTATCCGGCCTGGTCAGCCGATGGCCGCTATCTTTATTTCCAGTCCTGGTCCGACCACCACACTTACCGACGCGTAAGGTCGGGCGAAACCAAGTCCGAAGTAATTGCTGGACTCGATAACCTGCACCCATTCACAACCTGCTGCACGTCATCCTGGAGTGGCGTCACGCCCGACGGATCTCTGCTTTTTGTCCGCGACACCAGTACGCAGGAGATCTACGCCCTCGATCTTCAATTGCCATGATGTTGAGTTCGCCACTTCGGCGATCGTACGTCCTAACTGACGGGCACCCGCAGGTCCTTCCCTGTCATCTCGTTCGGTGGCTTCTCACCTAACAAGCCCAGGACTGTCGGTGAGATATCCTGCAGCGCGCCATCAGGGCGCAGCTTGAAATGCTTGCCGTTTTCAGCAACCACGATGAAGGGAACGGGATTGGTGGTGTGTGCGGTGTGCGGGCCTCCAGTAGCAGGATCGATCATCATCTCGGCGTTTCCGTGGTCGGCGGTCACCAGCATCGCGCCTCCGCGCTGCCGCACAGCGCGGTAGATGCGGCCCAGGCAGTCATCCACGGTTTCTACAGCTTTGATCGTCGGAGGGATTTTGCCGGAGTGTCCGACCATATCGGCGTTGGCAAAATTCACCACGATCACGTCGAATGAACCTTGTTCAATGGCATTAACGACATTGTCGGCAATGCCTTCCGCGCTCATCTCGGGTTTCAGATCGTAAGTAGCAACCTTGGGAGACTGCACCAGCATTCGCTCTTCCCCGGGAAAGGGCTGCTCGACTCCGCCGTTGAAGAAGTAGGTCACGTGGGCGTACTTTTCCGTCTCCGCCACGCGCAGATTGCGCATACCTAGCTGTCCCATCACATTCGCCAGAATGTTATCGAGGTGCTCGGAGGGGACCACGTACGGCAGCGTGAACAGCTTGTCGTACTCGGTCATGCACACGTATTTCAAGTTCTTGGGAACTCCGTCGCGCGGGATCGTGGCGTCGAGCGCCTCCCAGTCCGGCAGGTCGCGGCCCGCCTGCGCACTTAAGCCGCTGTTACGGGCCAGGCAGCGCGTGATCTGGCGGGCGCGGTCGGCGCGGAAGTTGAAATTGATGCACACATCCTCGTCACGAATGCGGGCCAGCGGCTCACCCCGGTTGTCGGTGACGACAAAAGGCACAATGAACTCATCGGTCACGCCTTTGTTGTAGGATTCCTTGATTCCCTGCACCGCATCCACGTATGGCCCGGATTCACCTTTGCCGTTGACCATCGCGTCAAAGGCCTTCTTTTCGCGGTCCCATTTTTTGTCGCGGTCCATGGCATAGTAGCGGCCATCGACGGTAGCCACTTTGCCCACGCCATACTCACGCATCTTCTGCTGCAATTGGGCTACAAAGTCGGCGCCGCTTGTGGGTAGCGTGTCGCGCCCGTCCATGAAGCAGTGGACGAAGGTGCGATCCGCTCCGTTCTGCTTAGCCATTCTCAGCAGCGCGTAAAGATGACTCTGATGAGAGTGCACACCTCCATCAGACAGCAGTCCAAACAGGTGAAGCCTGCGTCCGCCAATTTTCGCCTGCTTCATGGCGTCCAGCAGGATGGGGTTGGAAAAAAACTCGCCACTCTCGATCATGCGATCGATGCGAGTGATATCCATGTAGACGACACGGCCCGCGCCAATGTTCAGGTGCCCAACTTCGCTGTTACCCATCTGCCCGTCGGGCAGACCAACGTAGTGTCCGCTGGTGTGAATCAGGGTGTTCGGATATTCCGCCAGCAGCTTGTCATAATTCGGCTTGCGCGCCAGCGAGATGGCATTGGCCTTGGATGGCGGCGCATAACCCCAGCCATCCAGAATGATGAGCACGAGCGGTTTAGGACGGGGCATAAATAAGTAAGTATGAAGTGAGATCGGGTGAACCGATGAAGTAAGAGTGTAACCCGCAAAGCTCGATCTGGCGAAGGACAACTTACTTCAAACTTCGCCCGATCTTACTTCTTACTTGACTTGGGATTGTCTGGCGAGTTCCAGAATGCGAGCCTGAATGCGTTGATTCACCTCAGTGATCCGCCGCCTGCCAATTTCGCCGCCCACCTGCATGGCTTCAGCCATTATGGCGGGAGTCTCCTTGAGGAGTTTGTGTCCCGCAGGGCTGGCGTAGAAACCGAGAATCGCGTCCAGGTCGCTTTGAGTGAGGTGCTTCTGATAGATCGGGATCATGGCATCAATCATTTCATCAATCGGCCAGCCATCAAATAATTCGTCGACAATAGCGTCGGCCTTCTTCAATTGCTCCGGCGTTGCGTTGGGGACCTGTTGCTTGAATCCCTGCTCTCCTCCCAGACGCGCCTGAACCTTCGCGTTCTCAAAGTATTGGATCAGGCGTTGCCGGGATTGGGTAACTTCGAGGAGCTGCATAACCTGTTCTTTTGTAGCGGGCGCACTCTGCGGGTTAGCTTGGGCGTACCCATAGCACACCAGAAACAGGCTTAGGATCCCCAAAACAAAACCCTTCTTCACTGCTCGCATGCTCGCTCCTCTTGTCCGGCGCGTTTCATAACGACAACGCGACGTTCCCCCCAGAAACGTGTTTTTATCTGAGGCTGCATTCTATCCGATGTTAGCGGCGTCGAAGCAGTCAAGACTCCCGGTAATCTGGGCAGGAGAGCAACTTCTTTTGTAATCTGGAAGAGGATGGTTTCGTCTTGACTACCAGGATGACAAACTTTCAGTGGCCGCGATTACGCGCAGTCTTATTCTGCCTTTTTCTGGTGAGTCCCCTTGTTGCCCAGCAAAGTTCCGGTGCGGCTCTTGCGGCTGAGCAGCAGCTCCAGGGGGCTGCCAAGATTGCTGAGCCGGAAAAGCCCGCGCCGCCGGACCCCGTCGCAATCATTCAGCGCTCGGTTTCGCGATACCAGCACAACCTCGACGTCGCTCGTGACTACGTATTCCAAAAGCGCGAAGTGGAACAGGAACTCGATAAGCACGGCAACCTGAAAAACGCGCACATCCGCTCCTACGATATCCTGATGGTCTACGGCGAGCCTTACGAGAAGCTCACCGCGAAAGACGATAAGCCACTGGATGCGCACGATCAGGAAAAAGAAGAAAAGCGTCTCAACGAGTTCTACGAAAGCAAGAAAAAAGAACACGAGAGCGAGTCGGCATCCGCCAAGGCGCGTGAGAAGCGCGAACGCGAAGAACGCAAACTGGCCAGCGAGCTTCCGCAGGCCATGGATTTCAAGCTGATCGGCGAGGACAGGATCGATGGCCAGCCCGTGTATGTGATCACGGCTGAACCCAAGCCAGGTTACAAACCGAGCGACATGATCGCCAAGTTGCTTACCAAGCTGCACGGAAAAATTTGGATCACCCAGGCCGACTATCAGTGGGCGCGCATGGAAGTGGACCTGCTGGACGACTTCGCTGTCGGCTTGTTCCTATTCAAGCTGCACAAGGGCGCGCATCTGGAGTTCGAGCAGACTCGCATTAACGATGAAGTTTGGCTGCCGCGCCGTGCGGCCTTCAACGGAGCAGCGCGGATAGCAGTAAAAAATGAATCAGCTCGACTTGAGACCACCTTCAGCAATTATCAGAAATTTAAGGCCAATGCCCGGATTGTCGGCTTTTCCGAAGCACCCGGGGCGGGCACAGATCAACACTGAGGACTAATCGGGTGCAGGGTGCCCCACCCTCTAGCCCCGCAGGGGCGTAAGGGTGGGGTTCAGATGGGCTTCACACGACCAACTGACTTCCCTCTCCCCGTAGACGTTCAGTCTCCACACCTTGCCGTTTCTTGAACGTCCAGTGCGACTCAATCTCTACCGTCCCCTCCTCTCCGTACAACCAGTGCCGGTAGCTGCTCCACGGCCACTCCTCCGGCGCCTGGACCAACCCTCGCTCCACCGGATTCCGGTGGATATACTTCAACTTCTCTACCCACTTGCGGTTGCTGAACACATTGAAATCGTAATATCTCGGCTGCCAGAACGGAGTTCCCTCGCCTATGTGGGGCAGCCTACGAGAAACCAGTTGTTTCAGCATTTGGATCGCCGCTCGTAAGTCGTCCTGCCTCGGCTCGCTCACCAGCAGATGGACGTGCTCGGGCATCACGACATACCCGAATATCAAGAACCCGTACCAATGGCGCACTTGCTCCAGTTGCTGCTCAAAGGTGTGCTTCGCCTGTGCGGAACGCAACAGCGCCAGCCGTCGGAAACAACTGAAGGTCAGAAAGTGATCGCTGCCAGTGTGTTGATAGCGTTTGAGGCGAGACGGCATGCCCACAGCGTAATTCGGTCAGGTCTATTGAGGATGTGATCTCCGTCTCATCCCCACCCTTACGCCCTGCGGGGCTAGAGGGTGGGGCACCCCAGGCCCCTTCTTCAGCGCAGCGAAGTGGGATTTGAGTTACGCCCCAACCTTGGCCGCCACCTCTCCCTTATAGTTGAGCGCTTTCAGTCCCAGGAAGCGCGCTCCGGTGTCTAGCTCTTCCTCGATTCGCAGCAGCTGGTTGTACTTCGCAATGCGGTCGGTGCGTGAGGCTGAGCCGGTCTTGATTTGCCCGGCGCCGGTAGCCACCGCCAGATCGGCGATGAATGTATCTTCGGTCTCGCCGGAGCGGTGCGAAATCACAGCGGTGTAGCTGTTTCGTCGCGCCAGTTCGATGGCATCAAATGTCTCGCTGACCGTGCCAATCTGGTTCACTTTGATGAGGATCGAGTTGGCCACCCCACGCTCAATTCCCTCCTCGAGCCGGACGACGTTGGTGACGAACAGGTCATCGCCCACAAGCTGGATCCGGTTGCCGAGCTCTTCCGTCAGCATCTTCCAGCCTTCCCAATCGTCCTCCGCCAGTCCATCCTCGATGGAGACGATTGGGTAATCATTCGCCCACTTTGCCCAGTAGCGCACCATCTCGGCTGAGCTCTTCGACGATCTATCCGACTTCTTGAAAACGTACTTGCCATCCTGGTAGAGCTCGCTGGCCGCCGGGTCTAGCGCAATCGCCACTTCCTCGCCTGGTTTGTATCCGGCAAGCTGGATCGCCTCGAGCACCACTTCAATCGCCTCCACATTTGACTTTACTGAGGGCGCGAAACCGCCTTCATCACCAACTGCGGTGTTGTAGCCTCGCTTCTTCAGCACGCCCTTGAGCGTGTGGAAGACCTCGACGCCCCAACGCAGCCCCTCGGAGAACGACTCGGCACCTACGGGCATCACCATGAATTCCTGGAAATCAACGTTGTTGTCTGCATGCGCGCCGCCGTTCAGGATGTTCATCATGGGCACCGGGAGCACATTGGCGTTCACTCCGCCCAAATAGCGGTACAACGGAATTTGATAGTGATTGGCAACGGCGCGCGCAGCGGCCATCGAGACCGCGAGGATGGCGTTAGCCCCGAGGCGACCTTTGTTCTCCGTGCCATCAAGTTCCCGCATCTTGTCATCGATGGCGCGTTGATTCGATGCATCCATGCTGGCCAGGGCCTCGGCAATCGGACCATTTACGTTTTCAACTGCCTGCACTACACCCTTCCCCAGATAGCGGTTCTTGTCGCCATCCCTCAACTCCACGGCCTCGTGTTCTCCGGTGGAGGCCCCGCTGGGCACAATGGCTCGGCCCAGGTCTCCCGAGCTCAGCAGCACTTCCGCCTCGACCGTAGGATTGCCGCGAGAATCCAGAACTTCGCGTGCATGAATTTCGGATACGAATGACATGAGTGCCTCCCCGCTTTGCTGATTCGCAACCACCGATTATGTGAGCGATTATAAGTCACGGGCTGGAGCTGTCGCGGTCAGGCGCCTCCAGTCAGGTACCGGCGCTCAACGACCTCCGATCGAAGCGGCTTATCTTCGCGGAAGATCGAGCAGCACCACGTCCGATTGCTCCTGCACCCGCTCCAGGACAACTTCGCGTCCATCGGCTGAAACGTCGAAATCGCCTATTTCGAAATCCGGACTGAGATTGGTCAATTGACGCTCGGCGCCTGTCTCCAGATCGATAAGCCAAAGGTTTTTATGTTGAATCTCCCCACGCAGGAGCACGAGCGCTTGTGATCCCGGCAAAAATGCCAGGTGTCGAGCCCCGCGAGTCAGAGTCAGGACCGGCAGGGGATATGCGGCAGCTTCGGCTGTGACCGCTTTCACCGTGAACTTCGTGCCGATATCGGGTCCGGAGTAGACTACGAATCGTCCATCGGGGGACCACGCGGGGTCGAGCGAATACTCCTGCACAAAAGTAGTAGGAGAGTGACCATCCAGCGGCACGCGAAAAAGGTGCGGGACACCATGATCGTCGGCCGTCGAGGTAATCGATTGGCCGTCAGCAGCCCATGCGGGAGCACCCTGCAGGTCGAGGGAGTCGAGCAGAACTCGAGCGTTTGTGCCGTCGCCCTGCATCACGTACAAGGCCGTTTTCCCGTGTTGCCTCACAGAAAATGCAATGTCACGCCCATTAGGCGAAATTGCCGGACCACCAAAGATTCGTGCTCCCGGGCCGCTCCATAATTCAGTGCTGGCCCCATTAGCAAACTTCCAGATGCTTTCACTGGTGCCGCTTGCAGAGACGTACAAAAGATAATCTGGGCCCAGTCGCGGGGAGGACGCGGTGCTGGTTGTCAGTGGCATCCGTGTAGCTGCTGATGTTTCGCTGGGTGCATTTCCGATCGGCAAGCGCCAAAGCGTTCTCTTCGGAATAGCAACTGTGGCCACCAGGCGATGACCGTCTGCACTGGCAGCCAGTGAAGTGTATTGATCAATACCAGAGGTCAGCCGGTGGGGAATCCGGCGATCCACGTCGATCGAATAAAGCCAGGGTCCTGAACCATCGGCATCCGTGGCCAGGTACATCAGGGTGTGCCGATCCAGGAACACCGGATGGGTCACTCGAGTGTTATGCGAGGTGATTCGTTCGGGTTTTCCGCCCGCCGGTGAGATGCGCCAGATATCTAATTTGTCCGGCAGCGACCCCTGCACGAAGTAGATGAATGACTTGTCGGGCGCCCACGATGGAAAATGAGAATGCTGCCCAGCAGGCGCCGTATAGATAGGTCGATCCTCGGCGCGGCGGCTGCCATCTGATACATACAACGGGTCGCCAGGGCCAGTCGTGTGATAGGTGAGTCGGGTAGCATCGCGCGACCACTCGAACTCCGCCACGCCTTGCAGGTAAGGCTTCAGATCCCCGCCCAAGGTCGGTACTGCCCACATGCTGATGTCGCCGCCACTGGGACTGTCCTGCTTGCGAACCGGTTTACGAACCCAAAAGGTGACGTAAAAGCCATCAGGCGAGAAACCCAGCGTGCGGACTGAGGGATTAACCAGTTCCGGCGCCCGACCGCGAGTCAGGTTCTGGAATTGTCCCGAACCGACCTGCGTAACCCAAACATCCATCTGTCCATCCCGATCGGACAGAAACGCCACGAACTGGCCGTCACGTGAGACCGCGGCGGCTTCCTCTACACCATCGAAATCCGTGACCTTTTGAAATCGCGCCTCAGCGATAGGGCTTCGCCAAAAATAGTCCCTGCTCCGAAGCCAGAGAATCGCGCCAATTACCAGCGCGACTCCCGCTATCAGCGCCACGGTGAGCTTCCACCTGCCTGGGGAGGCCGATGCTGCCGGGCCCATCGGTGCTGCAGTCAGATTGGCTGTGCTGGTGTGGTCTCCATTTTCCCGCGCTGCCGTAAGATTCCGACCACGCGCCCAGGCATCCAGTTCCGCTCGAAACGCGTAGACCGATCCCATACGGTCATGCAGGTGCCGGTGGACAGGCATCCCCTCCCGCTTTTCCCAGCGCTGGACGGTGGTCACGTCGCGGTTGAGGTAGGCCGCGATCTCCTTCCACGAATCCAGGCGGTCTTCGGACGGCCTCACGGGAGACGGTGTGACGGGGGACGGATCGCCCATGGCGCTCTCCTGATTGCTCCGGTTGGGGGCCCGGGGAAGCCGATTTTAACCCGGCCGAGAGCGGGCCACGGCAAAAAACGGCATTCAACGGCAAAGGGCGGAAAAGCTGCGATTCTGCGCATTGCTGTTTGATAACGCCCACCCAGATGCCTCATCGTGTGCGCACTCTCCACGGGGTAACACCAAACAAAAAGGAGGCAGGTATGCAGCGCAGATTGCGATGGATTCTCTTGTTCGGTGCCGTGATCGTGGTCGCGGCTCTCTACTACACAAGCAGTGTCATGGCGACTCCGGCCAACGCCGGATTCATAGCCACCACGCTAGCCCAAGGCACGTTTGGCCCAGTCAGCGTTTATAACGTGGCCCTACAGCCCGGTTCTTCACCGAAGCCCGTCTGGCAGTCCTGGCAGCAGACGGAGGGAGTGTCGGATCTTTACGTACAAACCAATGTCTGGAAGCCCTTAGGAAGCACCGGATGGCACAGCCATCCTGGCCATAGCCTGATCACCGTCACGGCGGGAACGATAACCGCTTACGAGGGCGACGATCCCGACTGCACACCGCACGTGTATACGAAAGGGATGACTTTTGTCGATCCTGGTTTTGGTCACGTGCACATCCTGAGGAACGAAAGCAACACCACCGATGCACAAACCATCGCTGTCCAGATCATTCCGACAGGTCAGCCGCGGCGGATCGACGTTCCAAACCCAGGGAACTGCCCCGCATCGGTTGATTGATATGAGGCGCTCTGAATGGTCCTGGACGTGCCTTCGGCGGACGCGTCCAAGGATCGCTGGTGTCCAAGAATGGCCAGGTCTTTGGGGGTCGCTTCATGCTGCTGGCGGGAGCACCCCCAGAAATCCTTCAACGCTGTCGCTCAGTACCTCAGAGATGCGGAACTTCGAGGGAGACATCCGGCTCATCGCCAACCCAACAGGCAGTCACGCGCGGGCGGTGTTCTCTGGTGACTGTAGCAAGACCGGGGACTATGGCAAGAAGGCAGAGTGCTTCGTAAAACTGGCTCCCGACCCGAAGGTCACAGTGACCTACCAGTGCCAGGCAGGCTTCACCTGTTAGCTGGCCCATTATTCACCTTGATTCTCTTCGCGGTTCCGTCGTTGTCCGGCTGGGAAGCCATGTTTTAGAGTGCGGCGAAGAGGAGCAGAACATGAAGAAGTTGTTCTTATTGGTTGTGCTGGCTGTGCTGGTGACGGGACTTTCCGCGCAGCAATCCACTTCCCCCAACGCCACGACTCCTGAAAAGCCGTCGGCGGCTAGGCCCGCCACGGGCACGGTAACGGCACCGGTAAGTTCTCCCGCGAGTACTGCTGTTCCCAGCACTGAAAACGACCCTACGGCGCTGCCTGTGGGAACGGCCCTCAAGATCAAGCTAGAAACTCCCATCTCCACCGCTACCAATCGGCGTGGAGATCGTTTCGGCGGACGAGTCACAGAAGCCGTGATGCTGAACGGCAAAACCGTTATTCCCATAGGAGCCTCGGTGGAGGGCGAAGTCATGCGGGCCAGCCAGCCACGCCGAATTGGCGGCACGCCCACGATTGATCTCCATCCGGAGTCGGTAACCATGCCGGATGGGCAGACGTATCGGATCAATGCCGTCATCGTAGACACCAGCCATCGTCCCGAGACCAAGGTAAACGATGAAGGCGAGATCAAGGGACGTGGCCGCGACCGCATGGACAACATCGAGCTTGGCGCTGCCGCTGGAGCCGGCGCGATTGCGGGCGGCATCATCAGCGGTGGGAAGGCTGCCTTGATCGGCGCTGGCGTGGGCGCAACCGCGACCACCGTCCACTGGCTCTTCAAGCGCAGAACCGCGGAGGTTCCGGCGGGAACCGAGATCGTGATGGAACTAGATCGCCCGATGGCTCTGACCTCGGCCTCCGGCGGAAGGTAGCAAGTGCGAAGTGCGATCGGGTGAAGCAGGAAGTAAGAACTCAGATCGGGTGATCGGGGAAGTACGAAGTAAGGGATTTGTCGAGCAAGATCGGCTTGCCTACAAAGTAAGCTGCACCATCGCATGGAACTCACCCGATCACACTTCTTACTTG
This sequence comes from Terriglobales bacterium, assembly GCA_035624455.1. NCBI lineage: Bacteria > Pseudomonadati > Acidobacteriota > Terriglobia > Terriglobales > Terriglobales bacterium. The sequence continues at coordinate 24,788 of DASPRM010000160.1, read as the reverse complement.
TTTCACCCGATATTTTCAAAGATGTTTCTTTGCAGCTGCTCTTCATCTGCCACTTGCAGCGTCATGGAGCCTTCCAGAGGTACGGCATCGACCGGCATCCCATCCCGCCACAAACCGAAGCGCAGCCGGATCGAGGAATTCTCCGCCACACCCAGCTTCTCCAGAGGCACCTGGAATTCAAAATTTCTTGGAAGCACTACTTGCAGACCCTCTGGCCTGTTACTGGAAGCTAAAACGACCTCATCTTTCCTGCCTGTGCGCAGCTCCCAACCTTCCAGCTTCTTATTCAAGTTTGCCAGCAAGCGCATGCGCGTGGTATCGGAAGCGGTGGGTGACGGGTGTTGAGTCCCGATAGCCTCGGGAGCTACCGTCCCCACTGGCCGCCGGAAAATCTCGAGATTTACGGAAAGCTGCAACTGCTCTCCGGGAATGCCGCCGGCGAAATCCAAACGCCCGTATAGATTCTTTTCGTCAATTCCGGCATAAGCCGAATCCAGCAGAAAAGTTTTGCCGTGCATGGCTCCGGAGTGTTGGTCGCAGGTGTACATCGCTGCACCAATCCAGTCGAAGTAACGCAATCCACCGCTGCCGATGCGTGGGTGAATGTAGGCGGTCTGTGGCGCCCACGTTGGCCGCGCAACTCCCATAGCGATGGGATGCGCCAGGTAGTCAGGCGCTTCGACGCCCAATGCCTGATACACATTGGTCAGGTGCTTGCGATAGAGTTCGTCAAAATCGCGGTCGTTCGCGGAATGATGCTCAGGTCCGTACCACCAGTTCCAGTCGCTGCCCTCCGCGATCAGCAACTCCTCCATTGCCAACTGCCGCTGTTCTGGTTCGGCCGTGGGAGCGGCGCGCTGATAAAAATCGCGCGCGTCGTTCAGATAGTCCCAGGCTTTGTTGTCTTCAGGCGCGCCGATCCAAACGTTGAAGTTGGCATTGATCCACGAACCGGGGACGAGGGACGTGAGCTTCGGCCCGGCCCCATGTCGGTCTAATGCCTCTCTTACTGCAAGCGCTTCAATTTCAGGATCACGTTGTAACGCGTCGTATACTCGGCGCAAGAATTCTCTCCCCGATCTGGGGTAAAACTCCCACGCGTTCTCCCCATCCAGGATCACTGCCACCAGAGCATCGCTTCCGTTGGCAAGGACAGGCTTGGCGCATTCCTTTATGTTGCGCACGAAATGTTCGGCCGCCTCACTTGCCGCTACTCCCGAATAGACAAAACCAATCAGGTCGGAGAGTGAGTGATCGCGGAAAACCAGGTTCATCATCCGTACTTCGCCCTTTTCGTAACGATAGGGCGAGTAGAGGGCTTCGGCATGGGCACTGCTGAGTCGTCCTTCGGCTGATCGTGTGAAATGAATTCCTAATGTGCGGCCCAGTACCCCTTCGTCGGTGGCCATCCACCGCACCCCCAGTTCGGAAGCGATGGCCAGCACTTCTTCCGATACGCTGCCCTCCGATGGCCAGAGTCCAACCGGCCGAACCCCAAAGACCTCCTCGTGCAAGTCGAGTCCGCGCTTAATTTGCTCTCTGGCGTCCTCGGGATGGCGAAATGCGCGACTTGGCAGCGGCAATTGGGGGCTGGAGACAGCTCCCTGATTGGTGTCGCACAGCAAGGGCAAAATGGGGTGGTAAAACGGCGAAGTGGAGATTTCGATTCGCCCTTGCCGCGCTGCTTCCGCATACGCCGGCAGCACGCGGCCGCATAACTCCCGCTCTTTCCGGATGACGAACGAGCGATCCTCCGGCGTAAAGTTGCGGCCTTTATTAACCAGTTCTGCGATTTCCGGTTCCCCCAGGAAGAACTCGTCAAACCATGCAATCTGAGAAAGTACTTGCAGGTCGGTGTAGTCCTGCTTCTGAAAATAAGGTTCGGCCTTGCTTGCCTGCCCGCCGGCGCCAATGAACTTCGTCCATAGCTCCTGATACCTGGGATAGCGGCCGATCATCTGAACGGGATTCGCCTGAAAGAGGTAGGCAAGAGCAAACCGGCGCTCCTCCACGCTAAGATCGACAGCGGGCTTAGCGGCGATCTCCAGAAAAGGATCGCGGGCCGATCCGGAAGCATAATCCTGAATTTGCGTGATGAGCGATGGCACCAGGTTGAATGTCTGATGCACCTGCGGGAACTCGTCCAGCAGCTTCACCATGCCGTAGTAATCCTTCAAGGCGTGGGAACGGACCCAGGGAAGCCGGTACTCGCCCGTCACCAGATCCTTGTAATAAGGCTGGTGCATGTGCCAAAGAAAAACGACGCGCAATTGAGCCATGTGTTCTCAGTTTCCGGTTTTCTGTTTCAGGTTGCAAGTGCGGGTTGCAATGACTCTGTGGAATTCAGCCCTTCCTTAAGAATGCGCGCTTCCGGCCATCCCGCGAACCCTCAACTACAATCTGAATTTCCATCCCAGCGGCCGCATCTAAGATAAAAGACTAAAGTCTTACGTGCCGTTTTGCCGGTACTATCTGTGGTTCAAAGAAAACGAGGCAATTCTAAGATGAGCTAGACTGAGGAATGTCCTGATGCGCATTCTGACCAAGTACATCCTGCGCGAGGTCCTTTCTCACGGCCTCATCGGGGCATCTATCTTCACCTTCGTCATCTTCATGCGCGACCTCGCCCGAATTTTGGAGCTGGTCGTGCGCAATAGCGCTCCCCTTCCCAGTGTTGCGGAAATCTTCTTCTTCACACTCCCCACGGCCCTGACGCTTACTATTCCGATGGGAGTGCTAGTGGGCATCCTCATCGGTCTGAGCCGGCTTGCCGCTGATAGCGAGGTTACCGCCATGCGCGCCAGCGGCCTGGGTTCGGGGATGGTGTTGCGCGTGATCTCCATTTTTGCTGTCTCCGCCTGGTTGCTGGCGTTGCTCAACAACGTCGTGGTCGCGCCCCGCTCGGCGGCCGCTCTGGCGCATTTGCAGAACCGGCTAAAGAGTTCGCAGGTTTCGTTCGAGATCCAGCCGCGCGTCTTCTATGAAGATTTTAAGGACCTGGTGTTATACGTTCAGGATGCCACGAGCGGAGAGGGCGCAGCGCGCTGGAAAGGGGTTTTTCTGGCCGACATCAGCGATCCTTCCGCGCCTAAGATCACCATGGCCCAGCGCGGCATGGTGGTGAATGAAGGCCAGGATAAACTGCGGTTCCACCTGGAAGATGGTTCTTCGCACGAGACTGACCCTCACGATCTACAGCAGTACTCCATCTCAACCTTCGCCGAGAGCGATATTCCTCTGCAACTGCCCACCAGCAGCCAGCAGCCGCAACAGCAAACTACTCCGGCCATGGAGGTCCCCACTGCGCAGCTACGCCACAAAGCGGAACATATTGAGGCCAACAAACAGCGCAGTTATCTGATCGAATTTCATCGCCGTTTTGCCCTGCCCACCGCTTGCCTGGTGTTGGCTTTGGTAGGAATTCCCCTCGGCCTGTCAGCCAAAAAAGGAGGGAAGTCCACCGGCTTCGTCCTCACTATCGCTCTCGTATTTCTCTACTACTTCCTGTCCCTGTCGGGTATGTCGCTGGCGCAGCACGCCAAATTGCCTGTGGGATTGGCGATGTGGATGGCCAACCTCGTGTTCTTCGTGGCCGGGCTGATCCTGTTCTGGCGTGTCGACCGCATGCCGCTCGAGATCGGCAGTCTGCGCGGCTTCTGGGGCCGCTTAACTCAGCAGATCCAGCACCGGCCCCCGGTCTTCGGTGACAGGGTAAGCGGCGCTCTGGAGCGCGCCATCTCCCGCAAACGCGTCTTCAGCGCCCGTTTTCCGCTGCTGCTCGACGACTACATCCTGCGCGATTTTGCGGTGTACCTGGGAATGATTGTCGGAACGTTTCTGATCCTGCTCCTGGTCTTCACTTTCTTCGAACTGCTCAAGGACATCACTCGCGTCCCCCTCGCCCTGGTCGGCGAATATCTGCTGACCGTCACTCCCTACTTCCTATACAACACGACTCCCATCAGCATGCTGCTGGCGGTGCTGGTGACCTTCGGGCTGCTGCAGAAATCGAACGAAGTCACGGCGATGAAAGCCACTGGCGTAAGCATCTATCGGGTAGTGATGCCCGTGCTGATGCTGGCCGCCGTCGTAGCTGTCGGCCTTTTCTTCTTTGACCAGCTATACCTGCCGCAGTTGAACAAGCGCCAGGATTCGCTGCGCAACCAGATCAAAGGAAAGCCAGCGCAGACTTACCTGCGTCCGGACCGCAAGTGGATTTTTGGCCAACACTCCACTATCTACTACTACGAATTCTTTGATCCCGATCAGAACCGCTTCGCGAGCATTACCGCCTTCGAATTCGATCCCCACACCTTTCAGATGACGCGACGCATTCATGCCAATCATGCCCATTGGTCCGATTTGCTGCAGCGCTGGATCTTCGAACAGGGATGGACGCGCAGCTTCGAGGCGACCAAGGTCGAGGAGTTCCGCCCCTTCGAGGTAGCCACCTTCAACGAACTCAATGAACCGCCGGCTTATTTTAAGAAAGAAGTAAAGCAATCCTCAGAAATGAGCTATGAAGAACTGCGGCGCTACATTCGCGACCTGCAGCAGAGCGGATTTGATGTCGTTCGCCTGAAAGTGCAGCTGCATAAGAAATTTGCCTTCCCCTTAATGACCTTTGTCATGGCGATCCTGGCGGTTCCTTTCGCGCTGTCCTCCGGGCGTCGCGGCGCATTGGCGGGCGTGGCCATGGCCATCGGCATAGCGGTTATTTACTGGGTGGGAATGGGGTTTTTTGAAGCCATGGGAAACGCAAGCCAGCTGCCCCCCGCATTGGCCGCCTGGTCCCCCGACCTGCTGTTCGGATTGGCAGGGGGGTATCTCCTGTTGAAGGTTCCCACGTAATGATTGAAACGCCGCTTCCACCTGTAGAATCTAACTAATCTCATGCTGAAGCAGCTGCGGCCTCTCTTCCCCTATTTTCGCAAGTACCGAGGTGGCTTTTTCTGGGGAACACTCGCGATCTTCTTGACCAATGGTATCTGGATTCTTTTCCCCCTCATAATTCGCAATGCCGTTGATGCGCTGAATGCCGGGGTCACCTCGCAGAAGCTGATCCGCTATTCGCTGCTGCTGATCGGCGTCGCTCTGATGAAAGGCGTGTTTCAGTTTCTAACGCGTTGGATCGTGATTGGCATCTCGCGCGACATCGAGTACGACCTGCGCAACGATCTCTTCCATCACCTGGAGACGCTTTCCTATTCCTACTACCAACGAACCCGCACCGGCGACATCATGGCTCGCGCCACCAACGATCTCAATGCGGTGCGCATGTTGCTGGGCCCGGCCATCATGTACTCGGCAAACACCATCGTGTTCACCGCCGGGGCGCTGATCTTCATGATCAGCATTAGTCCGAAGCTTACGCTTTACGCGTTTTTGCCCCTCCCCATCGTGAGCATCGTGGTGCAGTACTTTGGTACTCGCATTCATCAGCGCTTCGAGCGTATCCAGGCCATGTTTTCCGAAATCTCGGCGCGCGCACAGGAGAATTTCTCTGGCGCCCGCATCATCCGCGCCTTCGCCCAGGAAGGACCGGAGATCGCCAACTTTGAAAATGCGAACCGCGAATATATCGCGCGTAGCCTGAAGCTGGTGCGGCTGATGGGAATGCTCTGGCCTACCCTGGAAGTGCTGCTCGGTTTAGCTGTGGTATTGGTCCTCTGGCTTGGCGGGCGCGAAGTGCTTCTGGGCCGCATGACAGTGGGTGATTTCGTAGCCTTCAACACCTACATGGTTCAGCTCACTTGGCCGGTGATTGCTCTGGGTTGGGTGATCAACATTTTCCAGCGCGGTACCGCTTCCATGGGACGCATCAACGAGATTCTGACCGAAAAGCCAGAAATCAGGGATAGTCCTGCGGCTCAAGCTCGCCCGGCTGTTGTGAACGGCGAAATCGAATTTCGCAACCTCAACTTCGGCTATAACGGCACGCCGGTGCTGCGCGATATCAACCTCCGTATTCCTGCCGGCAGCAGCCTGGCCATTGTCGGACCCACAGGATCGGGAAAATCGACGCTGGTGAATCTGATTCCGCGAATCTACGATGCGCCGCCCGGATCGGTACTCATCGATGGCCGCCCTATCCGCGATTTCCACCTTGAATTGTTGCGTCACTGCATCGGTTTCGTGCCGCAGGAGACCTTTCTGTTCAGCGACAGCATCCGCGAGAACATTTCCTTTGGCGCCGAGCGCGCAACCCTCGAGCAAGTGCAGCAGGCTGCCGCTGGCGCCAGCATTGCGGCTGACATCCAAGAATTTCCCGAACAATACCAGACCATCGTGGGCGAGCGCGGCATCACCCTTTCGGGTGGGCAAAAACAGCGAACCGCTATCGCCCGGGCCTTGATCCGTAATCCCAGGATTCTGATTCTGGATGATGCGCTGTCGAGCGTCGACACCTACACCGAAGAAAAGATTCTCGACCACCTGCGTGAGGTAATGCAGGGACGCACCACCATCTTTATCTCTCATCGTGTTTCCACTGTTCGCCATGCCGACCAGATCGCGGTGCTCCACCAGGGACGCATCGTCGAACTCGGTCAACACGAGGAATTGCTCGCCCGGAAAGGCTACTACGCCGATCTTTACGACAAGCAACTGCTGGAAGAAGAGCTGGAAACCGTATAGCTGCCCATGACCCTCCAGAAAGAGATGACAATCTTTTTACGCCTCGCCGACAATCGCGCGATCCGGTGCGATCAAGCTTTATGTCTATGAAGCGGATTCTCGTTCCCGAGCGGCTCGATGCTGATGCCGGGACGCCCAGGCAGATCGCCGCCGCCATGGACGATCTGCGGCATATCAATTCCTGGTTCGGCGGAATCAGTACCACCGTGCACATGTTGCGTGAGGTTGTCCTGGCGAACGGCCATCACCACCTGAGTTTTCTCGACGTCGGCTCGGGCAGAGGAGATTTCGCCAGCATCGTCCGGCAACGCCTGGCGCCGGAAATGAAGATTGATTTTGCGCTGCTGGATCGCCGGCCCTCTCATTTGAACTTTGTCGACAATGGCAATGGCAATGGCAAGCGGCATGTGAACGGTTTCCGCAGAATTGCTGGCGATGGCTGCGCAATCCCCTTCCAGAGCAACAGCTTTGATGTCGTCGGCTGTACGTTGTTTGCGCACCACCTGGAATCGGATTTGTTGGTTGAGTTTGTGAATGAGGCGCTCAGGGTGGCTCGGATCGCGGTGCTGATCAACGACGTCCGCCGCTCTGCCCTATGCGTGGCACTGGTCTACGCCAGCCTGCCTTGCTACCGCAGCGCCATCACCTGGCATGACGCTCCTGCTTCCGCTCGCGCGGCCTTCACTGAGACGGAACTATATTCCCTTCTCCAGCAGACGAACGCCAGTCGTATCCAAATGGATCGGCTAGCTATTTACCGAATGGGAGTAATTGCCTGGAAATGACTGACTTCGATCTGGCAGTGCTGGGTGGCGGACCAGCGGGCACTTCAGCCGCAATCACCGCTGCGCGCGCGGGTGCGAACGTAGTGCTCTTCGAGCGCGGTCGCATCCCACGGCACAAAGTGTGCGGGGAATTTGTCTCCCCCGAGGCCCTGGCACTGTTAAGGTCGTTGTGTGGAGGGTTGCTCGATGCAAATACGCTTGTGCAGTCTGCTTCCACCATTGATCGCGCTCGCGTGTTTGCCGAGGGTTACTGTTATCAGATCCCACTAAACCCGCCAGGCGTCAGCATCAGCCGCTTCGTCCTGGATGACATGCTATGGCGCGCGACAATCTCCGCAGGCGTGAAATGTCTGCAACAGACTGCGGTAGAGTCCGTCCACCAGAATGGAACTTCTCGGTTCGAGATTCTTAGCTCCGCTGGCAAGGTCTGGGCGAGAGCAGTGATCAACGCGTCGGGGCGTTGGTCGAACCTCAATCGCCGAGACGATCTTACCCATAGGGAGCAGTGGCTTGGCTTAAAGTGTCACTTTAACTCTAATGAAGGCTTCTTTTCGACCGACCTCTACTTTTTTCCGGGAGGCTATTGCGGAGTGCAGCCAGTCGGCGACGGCCGAGTGAACACGAGCGCGGTGGTGCGCACAGATATGGCCACTAGCCTGGACGAGGTGTTGGCTGCTGATCCACAGCTGCGGACTCGCAGCCGCGAGTGGAAGTCAGCCATCGAGCCCATTTCAACCTTTCCTTTGACCTTTCATAGACCTGTTCCCACCCAAGGCCTGACTCTTAACGTGGGCGATGCTGCGGCGTTCATTGACCCTTTCCTGGGCGACGGCATCTCCCTGGCACTTCACAGCGGAGCCCTGGCAGCGCGAGATCTGCAAACTTATTTTTGTGGCAGAGCCAGCTTGGCGCAAGTTGTGGAGGGGTATCGGACGGCGTACCTTGAGCGCTTTGCGGCAAAGTTCCGCATTGCCAGTTGGCTGAGATCGCTGCTGCCACTGTCTCCGAGCTTGAGGAAGGCTGTCGCGCTCGCGCTCACCGCGCCGGGACTAATGCGGTTTCTGATGCACAGGACGAGAGTGTAAGGGGTGTCGTCCCTGACGGGAGTCACTCTGTTGCTGGACCGGGCTATGCTGTGACTACCTCACCACCAGCACTTCTCTCAGGTTGTCGCGCGCCAGGAAGAACTTCAGTGAGGCAAATTCGCGGAACAGATTCTCGATGTGGCGGTTGTTGAAGACCCGCTGCAGGCGGTAATGGCGCTCGTCTCCATTGCCGTTGCTGTGGCCATTGGATTCGTTCTTCGGGACCAGCTGAAGCTCAAGCGAGTCCTGCCCGGCAATGTGGTAACGGCAGTAAGGAGCTTCGGGGCCTGCATCACGCGTGTGGAAGAACGACAGCAAAATACCCTTGGGCTTCATCACTGAGCAGATCCGCTCAATCACCGGTTTTACCAATACTTCCGGCAGATAATCAGCCACATCCCACAACAACACTGCATCAAACTTCTGCCCGCGAAAGGCGAGGTTTTCTTTCAGAAAGCCGTCAACATCGATGCATGTGGCGCCGAATTCATCTTTGATCACGAGCGCTGGATCGCCAGCGCTGGTCAGCAGATCTTCCGTATAAACCTGAAAACCACGACCCGTGAGCAGCGCGATGTTGTTGGCCGAGGTCGGTCCCAAATCCAGGATGCATAACGAATCTTCGTGCGCAATGGCACGCATGAATTCATTCAGTGCAGTGGAATGACGTTGTGCCCGGTGCTGAGCGTCGCGGTGGGACCCGTTCCCTCCGTTGCCGTTACGAAACATCTTAAGAAAGTTATTTGTTACGGTACCCATGAACTTACTCTCACTTCAATTCTGCCAGCCAGATTCCTTCCCAACTCAAACTCATCTCTTTCAACTACGCTGAGCGTGCGCTGGTCGAAAATTCCAGCTTGGCGCCTCAGACCTTCGATCACGCCGGTAGCTCAACATCACTTCTGGGAAACTGCAGCTCCTGCCGGCTCCAGAGTGGCCGATTCCCGTTTGGTTTCCGCTTTGCCTTCGCGCTGCACATCAATCGATCCCTTGAAGTACGCGCCTTCTTCGATCATGATGCGCTGCGTGCGGATGTCCCCCACCAGCACGGCCGATTTGCGCAACTCCACCCGTTCGGTGGCGCCGATGTTGCCATCCACATGGCCATTGACCACCACTTCACGGGCGTTCACATGAGCTCGTACCCGCCCATTGGGACCCACAGTAAGGCTGTTTCCATTCAGCTCGATGTTGCCTTCTACTTCCCCATCGAGATAGAGATCTTCGCTTCCCGATAACTCTCCCTTGATCACCACCGACTTCCCGATATTCGCCACCTGGCGGCTATCGAGTGGCTTTACAGGTTCCACGGACGACCCTCCTTGAGGAGTCTACTGAAAGGATTGGAAAGCAATTCGTACGCCCCGAATCGCAATTTGTCTGCTTTTTCTGAAGCCTTTCGTCAGCACCGTGCGCCCCTGCACCGCCCTTCAGCCGGCAGCTTGGAGCCCGACCTGCGGCGACCATGCAAACTTCCCGCCCGCAGTAACTTACACGAATATACTCAACCGGCTCACCAGCGGCAATTGCGATTTTGCCCTTTTGGTTTCCAAAGTCACATAAAGTCCGGTTATTTCCGGACAATACCCCCAAACGGCCGTAAGTTTCGGGCAACACTGAACCGGCCGCTCCCCGTCCTAACTGCAGGATTGCTTTTCCGGGTTACGATATTGAACAGCACCGACGTGATCCACCTCAAGTCAAAATCGATCCTAAGCTTTCTCTTAGCCGCGATTTGCGTGCCAGCCATAGCCCAGGAACCAGCATCCCAGCCGAGCCCCAACGCTGGGACTAACCCTCTGCAGTTGGTCCGCCTGACGGTTGAGAACGAACTCAAGCCGCCTCAAAAGGGGCTGTACTTTACTTATCGGGACGTCAAGAAAAAGGGCAATAACCCGGTGGAAGTTAAACAAATGGTTGAGACCGGCCAGGATCTGGTTTTAGGACGCCTGATCTCTCTGGGAGGCAAGCCGCTCACTCCAGAGCAGCAGCAGAAGGAGGAGCAGCGGTTGCATCGGCTGCTCACCGATCCCGGCGCAGTTAAGGAAAAGCAAAAATCCCAGCAGGAAGACGACCAGCGCGTCCGACGCATGGTACAAGCCCTATCGGATGCTTTTCTCTATACCTACGCCGCCACCGAATCAGGCAAGAACGGGCAGATTGTAGTTTTGAATTTCAAACCCAATCCGAACTTCGATCCCCCATCTCGCGAGTTGCAGGTTTACACGGGGATGGCAGGAACTATGCGTATAGCGGTCCCGCAGGACAGAATCGCCTCACTGGAAGCGACGCTGGTCGAGGACGTGAACTTCGGCTGGGGTATCCTAGGCCGTTTATACAAGGGCGGGCGGTTCGCGATCGAACAGACCGAAGTGGGCGATGGCCAATGGGACCTTACCAGCATGTCTCTCAACTTTGCCGGCCGGGCCCTCCTGTTCAAACACATCGACATCCAACAGCACGAAACCACGTCCGACTACCGCCGCGTTCCAGCAATGAACATTGCTCAGGCTCTCGAGCTGCTGAAAAAGACTGCCGACGACGACATGGCAAGCACTAGAGCGCAGCAAGGGGGCGGGAACAAGTAGGGCAGTCAGCCAATTAGCGATTAGCACTTAGCAATTAGCCAATAAGGAAGCGGCGAGAAGCTTCGCGTTACTCTCCGATTTCGCCGCTGGCATCTGGTAGTGGGGGGATTGCACCTGGAATTCCCGAAGCAGGACGTCGGAGCAAGCGGCCCTCTGTGGAGAGCCGACACCCCAGCAGAATCAGGCCCAGCCCAAGGAAAGCCCCAGTGCCGACATGCTCACCCCGTACCGCCATACCGGCGGCAACTGCTACCACCGGGTTGATGTAGGTGACCACCACCGAGCGGCCTGGTCCCGCTTCCGTAATCAGCACACCAAAGGCGATAAAGGCCGCGGCCGTACAGAGGACGCCGAGACCAAGCAACGCGAGTACGGCCGCGGTGGAAGGGATCACTCTTATGGGCTGCAAGGCTGCAGCCGGCGCGAGGAGCATCGCAGCAACGAGCAGGCTCGCGCTCATGGAGACGCGGGAATCCAGGTCGGACAAATGGTGCTTAAAGACCATTGGACCGACGGCATAGCAGAAAGCGGCGGCAAGAATCGCTAAGGCCGCAAATAATTCGTCTTTCCGGCCTGCGACATCAATTCCCACGAACATCACTACACCAGCCAGACCGATTAAGAGACCGGCGAGTCGCCCGCCGCCAATGCGTTCACTGGCATCGAAGCCCAGCGCCAGCAGGGCCACGAAGAGGGGCGCCGCCGCGATCAGAATTGCCGCAACAGACGAATTAACGTGCTGCTCGGCGATAGCGATCAGGGGGTAAGGTATTACGATTTCAACCAATACAAACGCAGCGACCCACTTCCAGCGGCCGCGGACGGCCTTAAACACACCCATATTCCAACTGAGTGCAAGAAGGATTATGGCACCGAGGACGACCCGCACCCAGGCGACAAAGGCCGGCGGGACCCCATCATCAACAGCAATCTTGATAAACAGGTAGGGGATGCCCCATAAGACGGAAACGATGGCGAAGGCAACTCTCGCTCTGGCATTCACACTAGTCTCCCTGCGTACTCCCGCCGGTTCCCGAGCGGATAAGTCTTACATAATGAGAACTTGTAATGCGTTCAGCAACTCACGGTCTCTCGCCTGGTAGTCAGCCTTTCGATCAGATCGAGCTTCACTTCGTAACCGCGGCCTGGCCTTTCCGAAACGTGGATCGTGCCCTGAGGCGACACTTCTACAGCGGGATCGATAATGTCTTCTTCCCAATATCTCCTGGAAGCCGAAACATCCCCGGGCAGGCTGAAGTTCGCTAGCGTCGAGAGTGCGATATTGTGAGACCTTCCAATACCTGCCTCCAGCATGCCCCCGCACCACACTGGAATCGCGTGCTGCTGGCAGACATCGTGGATGCGGACCGCCTCACTGAAGCCTCCCACCCTGCCAACCTTGATATTGACAATCCGGCAGGATCCCAACTCCAGTGCGGCCTGGGCCACCCGCGCGCTCACAATCGCTTCATCCAGGCAGATGGCGGTCTGCAGTTGCTTCTGCAGTTGAGCGTGAAAATAGAAATCATCGCTCCACAACGGCTGCTCGATCATGAGCAGGTGGAAGCGGTCAAAGCCTTTCAAGGTTGCTATGTCGTCGAGCGTATAGGCGGAATTGGCATCACAGCTCAGCAGGATATCCGGCCAGCGGCTGCGGATTTGTTCCAACGCGTTAATATCCCAGCCCGGCTTGACTTTGATTTTGATTCGCTGATAACCGGCTTCCAGCTCAGTAGCGATTTTTTCTCTCAGCTGCTGCACGCTGTCTTGAATGCCAATCGACACCCCGCAAGGGATCTCCTTGCGTGTGCCTCCCAGCAGCTTCCAGAGCGGCACATTTCGCTCCATGGCCTCCGCGTCCCAAAGTGCGTTTTCCAATGCCGCTTTGGCCATGCGATGCCCGCGAAGCGGGGAGAAGAGCCGCGCGCATTCGCAAGCCCGCTCGAAACGCTTGCCTGCGATCGCGGGCGCCAGGTATCGAACCATCACATACCAGGCGGTATCGATCGACTCCTCGCTGTAAAAGGGGTTTTCACCAGCGACGCACTCGCCCCAGGCGCTAATGCCCTCACAATGGAGCTCCACCAGCAGGATGCGCCGGTCCGTGGTCCTGCCGAAGCTAGTCTCAAAAAAATGGACCAGCGGCATGCGAATCTCCCGCAGGGTGATGGCTTCAACTCTCATGATGATTCGTCAGATTACGCGATTACCACTTACCGGTTTAGAATTCCCCATAGGACCACTCTTCATCCCATTTTCCCACCAGAAACGTGCCGTTCCCTTTGGCATCGCGTTCATATCCCAGTGCTGCCTGGCCGGCAGCAAACGCCTTGAGAAAGCAATCGCGATTGCGCCTCTGAATTTCCACTGCTTTCACGCGATCCTGTTCCGATACTCTCCACCGATAAATTTCTGCGGGAACATCGATGCGTGCCTCCACTGTGAACGCCGGCCTCGCGCCACCATCCAAAAGGTTCAAAACACGTTTCGATTTCAGCCACCACTCCGCGATCAGGCGGTCGGTCGGCATCCCACCCTGCAGCGCGGAACTGGTGATTCCATAATGATTCACGTAGTAGCGCCGCGCGATCGCGCCCAGCTTCTCCAGGTTGAGAAAGGAATTCTTGATTTCCAGCGGATCGAAGGTCCATTCGATCAGTTCAAATCCCTGAAACAGGGCATCCTCACGCTGGAACAGCTTCAGCCGGCGGCCCAATCCCAGATTGCGATAGCTCTCTTTTACCGCCAGCATGTGCGAGTGCAGATAGGAATGCCCCTTCCGGCTGCCCGGAATTGCCATGGCAAAACCCACCATCTGATTGCCATCGAACGCCCCAATGACTTGTCCTCCGATGCCGTTGGCCACCACGAACAGACGGGCCGGAACCAGGTCGATATCGGAAAAGTTCCAGACTTCTCTCTGCAGTTGCACGCAGGCTTCGAATTCCTCCAGGCTGTCGCAGCGCCGGATAGCGATCTCCTGGCTCTTTTTGGCTGCTTCCATTTCCCTTCCCGGCGATGCGATGCTCACTTCGACTCCTGTTTCTTGGACGCCTGCCACAGCGATTCCATTTCCTCCAGGTTCGACTCCGCCGGTTTTCGCCCCTGATCCTGCAGGCGATGTTCCATCCATTGAAAGCGGCGGCGGAATTTGCGGTTGGTTTTGCGCAAAGCCGATTCCGGATCCAGCGATAAATAGCGTGCAATGTTCACTACGACGAACAGCAAATCCCCAACTTCATCCTCAAGCTTGGCCCGCAGGTCCTCGGGGATTCTCTCCCCGCTACCCCCGGCCACTCCTCGTTGGGGAGGCCGCGGCCCGGGTGCCGGAAAATGACCCAGCTCTTCCCGAAGTTCGCTTGTCTCTTCCTGCAGCTTGTCAAACAGGCCTTCGATTTTTGGCCACTCAAATCCGACGTGTGCCGCCCGCGAGCTCAACTTGAAGGCTTCCAGCAATGCCGGAACTCCGCTGGAAACGCCCGCCAAGACGGAATCCGGCTTCGATTCTGCCTGGGCGTTCTTCCCTCCTCCCGCATCCAGCCGCTTTTTCTTCTCTTCCGCCTTTAACGCTTCCCAGTTGCGCAATACGTCAGCCGAGGTTTCCGCTTTCACATCGCCGAATACGTGTGGATGGCGGCTTACCAGCTTGTCCGATAACCGGTCCAGCACATCGTCAATGGAAAATCGGCCCTCTTCCGCTGCCATCTGCGCATAGAACAACACCTGGAGCAGGAGATCACCCAGCTCGCCTTTGAGTTCGTCCCAGTCGCGGTTGTCGATCGCCTCAAGGACCTCGTACGCCTCTTCCAGCGTGTAGGGCTTGATGGAATCGAAGGTTTGCTCGCGGTCCCACGGACAGCCCCCGGGAGCGCGCAAACGCGCCATGATGGAAACTGCTTCCTCAAAACGGTCGCCTGTACTCGCCATCGGAAATAATCTAAATGACAGCGGAGGCAATGCAAAATCGAAGACCGGGATCCCAGCGACGCACCGCGAATGAGTCTGCCCAAAATCTGTGCGCCCAGTTACTCTAGGAGTTGATGCGGGCTGATGCACGACCCTCCCTTGCGGGCCAAGAATTCGAAATCGTCGTAATCGGCGGCGGCATTAACGGCGTAGCCATCGCGCGGCTGTGCGCTCTCGCTGGACGCCGTACTCTTCTCGTCGAACGTCATGATTTCGGCAGCGGCACCACCAGCCGCTCCACCCGCATCATTCACGGTGGTCTTCGGTACCTTGAGTACGGAGAGCTGGCATTGGTACGCGAGTCCCTTCAGGATCGCGCCCGCTTGCTTCGTGATCGCCGCCACCTGGTCCATCCACTCAATTTCCTGCTGGCACTGCCGCCCGATGGCCGGCGCAACGTGCTTGAAATCCGCCTGGGGCTTTGGCTATACCGCAAGCTCGGGGGCACACCCAAGCCGATCCGTGCGCGTGAACTATCCGCGCAACTGGAGCGGCTGCTCGATTCCGGACAGAAATGGTCGGTGCTGTGCTACGAGGATGCGCAGTGCGAATTTCCAGAGCGCCTGGTTGCCGAATGGCTGGTCGAAGGAATAGTTGGCGGACTGGTTGCCCGCAATCACAGCGAGCTGCTGGCGGCGGAGACGTCCGCAGGGCGCGTCACCGGCATTCGCGTGCGCGATGTGCTGTCATCGGAGGAGGCGCGCATCTCCGCATCGTCGATCATCAATGCTACCGGTCCCTGGGCGGATTCGGTGTGCCGCGATTCCGGAATTCACACTCCCACCCCCTTGATCGGTGGAGTTCGTGGTTCGCATATTGTTCTGCCCAGGCTTGCGGGAGCACCGGAAAGCGCCATTTACACCGAGGCAGTGGATAGCCGACCCGTCTTTTTGATTCCTTGGAATAATCAGCTCCTGGTGGGGACAACCGAGGTCGCCGACAACTCCGACGCCCGTTGCGCGCGGCCCAGTTCCGAGGAGATCGTCTATCTGCTCGACTCCGTCCACCGCCTATTCCCTCATTGGAAGGTTGGCTTCGGAGACATTCGCTTCGCCTGGGCTGGAATTCGTCCGCTGCCCTTTGTGCCTGCTTCTGCGGCAGCCTCCATTACCCGCCGCCATTTTCTGCACGACCACGCGGAGGAAGGCGCAGCCGGAATGATTTCGGTGGTCGGCGGCAAACTAACCACAGCCGCCAGTCTGGCTCGCCAATGCGTCGCCGGGATGGGGATTGAGACAGTTGAGCCGCAGGGCTGGTCAATCGCCGCTGGCGGCCAGGATTTTTCGATAGCTCTTCTTCGCTGGAGCCGCGAACTTGCTCAAACCGGCGGAATTTCCCTCGACAGTGCCCGCGCCATGATCGAATGGCAAGGACGAAGCGCGGAGGCGATCGCCCAATTGGCAGCAAGCGACGACCGTTTGCGCCTTACGCTCTGCGAGCACACTCCTCACCTCGTGGCCGAGGCTGTCTATGCACTGCGCAAAGAGCTTCCGGTCACATTGGCCGATGTCGTGCTGAGGCGTGTGCCGGTTGGGTTGGGAGCATGCTGGTCCGCCGAATGCAGTCGTACCGCGAGCCAAAGGATTGGAGCAGTTTTAGGTTGGAGTGAAGCTGAGGTCGCGCGAAGAGCTGAGGATTGCGAACAAGAACGGGGGGAATTCCGCCGCTTGCCGGATCCGGCACCGCTGGCATCACCCCTCAGCCGCTAACGGGTCCCCGCCCAGGGTGCGCGTCAGCAGCACTGTGTCATCGGAAATGATCCCATCTACACCCAGCCCCGCCAGGTAGCGCATCCCCTCCTCCGTATTCACCGTCCAGACAAAGATCTGCTTGCCTGCTTCCCGCAATTCGCGCAACCGGTCCTCGTCGACGAGCCTGTGGTGCAGCATCACCGCCTTCACAGGCAGCTTCGACCACACGGAAAACTGGCCCTTGGTTTCGCAGATCAAGCCTAGATCGAAGCGTGCTCCCAGCTCATGCAGCCATTCCAGGGTCTCGGGCAA
Source organism: Terriglobales bacterium (assembly GCA_035624455.1). NCBI lineage: Bacteria > Pseudomonadati > Acidobacteriota > Terriglobia > Terriglobales > Terriglobales bacterium. The sequence continues at coordinate 7,725 of DASPRM010000160.1, read as the reverse complement.
AAAGGACGAAACTACGCAACCGCGCTTGGGTGGATACTGATTTAGAACATCCATGGCGATGTTTTCCAGTCCCCTGACCTTCAGCTCGATGTTGAGAAACGCCGATGTGGCAAAGGTTTTCAGGACCGTCTCGAGCTTGGGCAGCACCAGCGCATGAGCCATTTCCAGGATGCCGCCATCCCCACCCTGATTGCGAAGACTACGCTCTACCAGCTCACGGTAGTTGCTGCGGCTGACCTCAAGTGCGTACAGCTTGGGATCGTGGCAGATTACGGCTTCCCCATCGACGGTGAGGCGAACGTCACACTCAAATCCGTCGCATCCATGAGCCAGGGCGAATTCAAATGCGGCAATCGTATTTTCCGGAGCGTACAGGCGGGCGCCGCGATGTGCGAGCAATAGCGGGCGGCGGCCGGGCACAGCAGAGGCTTTCGCAGTCGAGCTGGCACGCGCAGCTTCAGAGGTCATCGCGCTCCGCGCTTAATCGAGATCAAAGTCCCGGATTTGCGGGGTGTCGGGGGCATCCTTAGCCTTGCGCACGGCCTCCTGGAATTTCTTCTCCAGCAGATCGGCGCGATTCTTCTCCGCTTCCACCGACTGCTTGAAGATCGATTCCTTCCGGCTGTCCTGCTCCTTCATCGCGCGCGCGGCCGCTTCCAGGTCCGAGAACATCTTCGGATGCGCGGGCGCTGTGTGCCCGATCACCGCTTTGGTCCCGGGATCCACCTTCAGTACCGCATTGCAGCATGGACAGGTGATCTCGTAGGGTGCAGTGCTCTTTCCCATGGGGTCATGATAACCCAAAGCGCCTTTGCCGGCGGGGTTTCTCACATCCGGGCTTTCAGGCGGCAGGCTTTGCCGTTAGAGCGACGCCTGCAACGATCAGGACTAGCGCCACGGCGCCGTACAGGTAATGCGCCCACATTGCCAGCCTGAGCATCACCACCTCGGTGAGCAGCCACCCCAAGAGCACGCAACCCTGTAGTGCCACCCACCAGCCGTAGCCCGAGCGCCTCTCGAGCGTCAGCCAGAGCACCCAGAGGCTGAGCAAGCCAATCGCCAGCAGGAGAATGATTCCAGGGATCAAATAAGAGCGAAATGGAGAATATCGCAGCAGGCTTTGCGGCATGCCCCACGGTTCACCCGCGGGATGCGTCAGCATCGGAATCGCGCCGGCTATCCCGGACAAGCTGACAAACACCAATGCCACGATCGCAAACATGCGCGTGGCCTTCACGCATTTGTCTCCAGCGCCTGCGAGGTTTCTTCCCACTCGCCCATCAGCGACTCCAGTTGCGAACGTTGCGATTCCACCAGCTTGGTTAGGCGGAGTGTTTCTTCGGCGCTGTTGAATGTCGCCAGGGCGCTTTCGCTCTCCGTGATACTGTGCTCGAGCCGCGCAATTTCTTCTTCGATTTCCTGGCGTCGCTCCTGCATCTGCCGCAACTTGATAGGATTGATTCGCTTCGTCTTGACCGAGGCATCGGTGGGTTGATCAGACCTGTTGCGATCCGGCGAACCACTGCCCGAGACTACGGCCGGTGCGGCTTCTTCCCGTGGCCGCCCTTGCTGCTCCTTGCGCCAGCGATAGTCCTCATAATTTCCTGGATAGACATTCGCATGCCCATCCGCTACCTCAAAGGTGCGCGTGGCCAGCTTGTCGAGGAAGTAACGGTCGTGCGAGACAAAGACTACGGTCCCGCTGAACTTCGCCAGCGCTTCCAGCAGAACGTCCTTGGCGCGCAGGTCAAGATGGTTCGTGGGCTCGTCGAGCAGCAGAAAATTGGAAGGCTGCATCAGCATGCGTGCCAGTGCGTACCGGTTGCGCTCTCCTCCCGAAAGCACGCCGATGGGCTTGAAGACGTCATCCCCGGAGAACAGAAAACATCCCAAGAGGTTCCGCAGCTCGGTCTGAGTGGCGCGGGGCGCAACGCGCTCGAGGTCATCCAAAACACGACGCTCAGGTTGAAGCTCCTTGTACTGGTCCTGGGCGAAATAATCGCGCTCGACGTTGTGTCCCACCTTGTATTCGCCGGCCGTGAGCGGCTCAATTCCGGCCAGCAATTTAATCAACGTCGACTTCCCTGCCCCGTTGACTCCGACCAGGGCAATCCGGTCACCGCGTTCGATCACGAAATCGACGTCGCGCAGCACTGCCTTGGTACCGTAGGATTTGGCTACTCCTTTGAATTCCGCCACCGCTCGTCCGCTGGGCTTGGGTTGCGGGAAGCTGAAGTGGATGGTCTTCTCTTCCGGCGGAACCTGGATGCGCTCAATCTTCTCCAGTTCCTTGATGCGGCTTTGCACCTGCTTGGCCTTGGTCGCCTGATAACGAAAGCGGTTGATGAATGCCTCTAACTGCTCAATTTTCTCCCGCTGATTTTTGTACGCTGCCTCAAGCTGGGACTGACGCTCGTGTTTCTGCTTCAGATACTGATCGTAATTTCCCGGATAAAAGTGCACACCCTGATTCCAGATCTCGATAATCTTTTTGACGGTCACATCCAGGAAGTAGCGGTCGTGCGAGATCACCACGTATGCATGCGGATAATCGGCGAGGTACTCCTCCAGCCAGTTTCGAGTTTCGAGATCGAGATGGTTGGTGGGCTCGTCGAGCAGCAGCAGATTGGGCTTTTCAAGCAGCAATTTGCCGAGTGAAATGCGCATCTGCCAGCCGCCAGAAAATTCCTCCACCGGCCTCTGCCAATCGTCTTTGTGGAACCCCAATCCCGCCAGCACAGTCCCGACCTGCGCTTCGATGGCATATCCATCGCGCGTGCGAAATTCGTGCTCCACCCGGTGAAACCGTTCAGCCACCTGCTCGTACTCGGCGCTCTGGTGATCGAACTCTGCCATCTGATGAGTCAGCGACTCCAGTTCCTCCTCCATGGAACGCACGTCGGCGAATACACTCATGCACTCGGCAAAGACGGTCTTGCCGGAGAGCGTCAGCCCGTCTTGCGGCAGATACCCGGCGGTGATGCCCTTGGTGGAGTTCATGGAGCCGTAGTCGAGGCTCTCCTGCCCGGCCAATATCTTCAGCAGGGTAGATTTACCTGAGCCGTTCGCCCCCACCAGTCCGACGCGATCGCGCGGCGTGATCATCCAGTCGAGGTTTTCGAAGAGCAGCTTAGGACCGAAGCGCTTCCCGGCTGCGGAGAGTTGGATCATGCAGGAACTATTTTCTCAGATGGATGAATTATTGCGACGATCCCACCCTCTGCCAAAAGAGCGCGGAAGGCTGGCTAACCCCAGCGAGCTTGATACACCTGTCGAGCTATGCTCGACCAGAACGGACGGCGACGTCCGTTCCTACGTGATTCTGTTCATTTTGGCGAAGCAGGGCTGTTCGTGCTGCTCGGCCCAATTCAGATATGGCACGCCCTCAATCCCCGCTTTTCGAGGTAGCGCTGGTGGTATTCCTCCGCGCGCCAGAAAGCAGAGGCGGGAACGATTTCGGTCACAATGGGACGGCGGAACTTCCCCGATTCCTGTAGCCGCTTCTTCAATTCCTGAGCAATCTTTTGCTGCTCGGGCGAGTGATAGAAGATTACCGAGCGGTATTGAGTCCCGACATCCGGTCCTTGCCGATTCAGAGTCGTGGGATCATGCATCTCCCAGAACTTGTTGAGCAGCGTTTCGTAGGAAATCTTGGCTGGATCGAAGGTCACCTCAACCACTTCAGCGTGACCTGTGCGGTCGGTGCACACATCCTGATAGCTGGGCCGCTCGAGCGAGCCACCTTCATACCCGACGGCCGCGTCAATCACACCCGGAATCTCGCGAAATGCTGCTTCTACACCCCAAAAACATCCCGCGCCAAATGTCGCCTTTTCCATCCCATTTCTCCTTGTTTCCACCGGATTTGATACTCCGGCATTGCCGAAGGGTTCACGAACATGCGGGGCCAGAATCCTTCGCGGGCCGATTGGGCGAGTTCTTGGCCCTCGGGGGACTAATGCCGTTCTGCTGGGTCTTGTGTGATCGCCGGCGAATCTCCGGTTTTGTGGTCCGTAATTTGAAAACTCAGAAAATCATGAACTGCCGCTACAGCTGTGGGGTCGCTGCTGTGAATTCTTACTCGCCCTCCGGCGGGGATGTCCGAGTACCGATAATCGATGTGATCGCGCAGCTCCGACATCGTGGTAGCGCCGGGCGGCACGGTGTCATGAATAAACATCGGAGTGTTGAAATTGCCCGCAGCAAACATCTTCGTGATGTGAGAAAGATGTGTGCGGATCATGTTGCGGCTATCGATATCGCTGGATTGGTTGGCTGTCACCTCGATGGCTCCTCCGTCCGGATAAAGCCGGAAGTGGTGAGTGGTCCTTTCGTGCGAAAATCCCATCGCGTGATCGCCGCGGCTGTTTACGCCTATCTGATGCCCATCCGCCGATTGCTGAGTCTGGGCTTGCAGGAGGCCGAAGGTCAAAGCCGCCAACATCGGAACTGTCCAGGTTGTCTTTTTCATAGTCCACTCAGCTGAAACTCAGGGCTTGATCGCCACGGTGAAGAAACCAGCTTTCCACGATCACATCGCGACAGAACCGGCGGTTTCTAAGCAGCAGGCGCGCGCACGCATCGCGAACCGCACGCGGTACATGGCGACCCAGCGCCTCCCATTTACCCGACCCGTTGTGAAAACGGTGCTGCAGATGCTCAATGTACGGCTGAAGGCGTTCGCGACCGTATTTACCCGCAGCTCCCCTGATTACCTCCGCGGCGATCAGTCCGGATTCGACCGCGGTGCGAATCCCTTCCCCGCTCTGCGAGTAAGCCAGACCTGCGGCATCGCCGATCAGTATCACGCCATCGCCGACCAGTTTCCGTTGAGAATGCCCGAAGAGAAGGTATGCGTGACCCCCAGGGCGGCTTGGTAGATCAAACCCGAGCTTGCCCTCCCTGCGAAGCGACTGAACAAAGCCGCTCATATGCCCGCCGAGAGCGTGCTTGTCCAGACGCCCGAGCCCGATGTTCAGATAGTTCCCCTTCCGAAACACCCAGCCATAGCCCCGAATGTCTCTGCAGAAGAAAAGCTCAGGTACTTCGCCGGAAAACGCACACCCGGCAGCCTGCCCCTCATCCATCTCGAATTCGATTTCCTGCGCCAATACCGGAGTCACATGGTCGTGATTCCCCATCCAACGGGAAACCGGACAGAAATGGCCGCCAGCCCCAACCAGAAGACGGGTCTTGATCTCGCCGTTCACGACAATGTCGCCATCGCGGGTTTGTTCAATGCTGTTCACCGCCTTGCCTTCACGCAACCGTGCTCCGCAGCGTCTGAGCAAATAGTTATCGAATTCACACCGGCGAATGCCGTAGCTCACAGCTCGCCCATAATGGACGGCCACATCGGGCTGCCCCAGGCAGCTCACACGAAATCCCGTGATGGGCTGCAGGATGCGAGCGTCCCTATTCCCGGCGTTGGCATATTCGGTGGGATTGATTTCCAGTGCCTGTAGTACCTGAGGCGTAATCCAGCCGCCACAGAGCTTTTCGCGTGGGAAGGTCGCACGATCGGCAATGACCACATCCAGGTTGGAAGAACGCAGTCCCCAGGCACAGGATGAGCCGGCAGGACCACCGCCGACGATCAGGATATCGCACGAATCCACGTTGCCTCTTCCCGGTCGTCAGGAGTCTGATAGAGATACGCGCGGTTCCACGGAATGTGCTGGCACTCCCGCCCGGCAAATACCATTTGGAAGAGCTGCAGCGAGCCGGTACGAAAGGCAGCGATCGACCCCGCCAAGTAGAGGCGCCACGTGCGGGCAAAGTTGATCCCAAAACGGCGAACCACCGAATCGAAGGAGCGTTCGAACGCCGCCAGCCAGTGCTCGAGCGTGCGGGCATAGTGCAGGCGAAGATTTTCGACGTCCAGCACTCCCATATGTTGCAGCTCGATCACCTCCATGGCTTCGCGCAAAGTCGGCACATAGGCTCCAGGAAAGATATGCTTGCGCAGCCAGGGACTCAGTTGTCTGTGGTAATTGCGCCCGATGAAGTGGAGAAGACCGCGGCCCCGATCGCCGATGGCGCGGCGAATGATCCGGCCCAGCTCCGGGTAGTTCTCCCGGCCCACGTGCTCCAGCATGCCCACAGATGCGAACACGTCGAAATCCCCGCGAATATTTCGGTAATCGTCCTCGATGAACTCGACCCGGCTGGTTAATCCTTCCCGCTTCGCTCGCTCACGAGCAAATGCGATTTGTTCCCGTGAGATATTGAAGGCCTTGACCTGAACGCCATAGTTCCTGGCCATGTAAATGGCGAGCGAGCCCCATCCGCACCCCGCCTCGACCACTTTTTCATTACTCTGTAACCACAGCTTCCGGCATACCAGGTCAAGTTTCGCCTGCTGAGCTTCCTCCAAGGTAGCCGTCGGTTCAGGAAAATACGCGCAGGTGTAGACCAGCTCGGGGTCGAGCCAGAGTTGGTAGAAATCCGTCGGCAGATCGTAGTGGTGATGAATATTCCTGCGTGATCCTCCCAGCGTGTTCGCCTGCATCCACCGCAGCCACCGCGAAAAGAGCCGTGCCGGCCAGGTTTGCGTTCGCGAAGGTGATTTGCTTGTCATTTCGAGCAGTCTTACCAGGTCGCCCTCGACCGTAATCTTCCCTGTCGAATATCCTTCCCCAAAACCAACCTCCGGATTCATTGCCAGGGAAACCAGAGTGCGTCGATCGGCGATACGAACGGCCGGCGTAGTCGACTGCACCGCAGCATTCTCGGTGCGATCTAGAAACGGCGAGAACCGAACGGATATGGGGTCCGCAATCCGCCGCACCACGCTCTCCAGAGTGCGGTCAATCCATGAGGTCAAGGAGCTCATGTTGAGTTCCCCCCGGGGGTGATCTAACGACGCGAATTCTAACGGCGTGAATTGTAACCGGGTAAATTGTAATCAAACTAGCTCAAGACAGCGATTGGAAGGTACTCCCACCTTGGAGTAGCCGAGGCGGCTACCGTTGTGTGCTGCCCCGCCCTTCCGTCTTCCTTTGGCGGAAATGGGTCTTTGGAGCCGCGACTTCGACATCCTCCCTTCCGAACGCGATCCAACCCACCCTGCAGGATTTACCATCTAGGGCACGATGCTGCCAACCACCTCTTCTCTTCGTGTAAGCCGGCATCTGCCGGTCGGAGCCGAAATTCTTTCCGAAGGCGCCGGTGTTCACTTCCGCGTCTGGGCCCCGGCCCGACGCTCGGTAGAGGTGGCACTCGAATCCGCTTCCGGTACGCAGCGCTTCCCTCTTCAGCGCGAGGATAACGGCTACTTTTCGGCAATCATCGAGCAGGCCGCATCCGGCTCGCTCTACCGGTTTGTGCTCGATGGCGGACCGGCCTTCCCCGATCCGGCTTCGCGCTTTCAGCCCCAGGGCCCCCACGGGCCTTCGCAGGTAGTCGACTGGGAAAGGTTCGCATGGAAAGATCAAAGCTGGCGCGGTGTGCCCCTCAAAGGCCAGGTAATCTACGAATTCCACGTAGGCACATTTACGCCCGAGGGGACCTGGCGCGCGGCCGCCCAGAAACTTCCCTATCTGAGAGAAACCGGAATAACAGTCCTGGAAATGATGCCGGTAGCGGAGTTCGCCGGACGCTTTGGCTGGGGCTATGACGGTGTTGATCTGTTTGCTCCCACCCGGCTCTACGGATTGCCTGACGATCTGCGCTTTTTCGTCGATCAAGCCCATGCCATCGGCATCGGCGTAGTTCTGGACGTTG
>DASPRM010000159.1 GCA_035624455.1 Terriglobales bacterium | reverse complement strand
GCTTTACGGTTCTCAAGTCTGTATCCCACTTCAGTCAGGCGGTACGATGTAGCTAAGCTCCCAAGCAGCATATTCAGGCCAGTTTTCTCCAGCATGCACGGGCGATTTCCGGAATCGCCGGGTGACCTGGTTGGAAGATCGCTCTCCCGCCGTCTGGCAACACAAACTCTTGGCGAGCCAGTTTGATCATGATGAATGTAAAGGCTGCCACTTCCAAATGCATTTTCACAGCTTGAACGAACGCACCGGGAACGTAAATTGGACCGTTGCTTTGCCGAATATCTGAATCAGCATACCCGGGTCGAGCATGCGAATAGTTGCTCAAGGTCGAATATAGCCGTCTAGCCCATCCTGATTCCTGAGGTCCACGTTTTGAATCGAATAGGCTATCTGCGAGCTCCGAATACAAATAGTCTTTGATTACACTTAATCGACGAGAGCCATTGATTGCAGCGCACGCTGCATCGAATGGAATTATCAAGTGCCCATTCCGCCATTTCTTGAATTCCGCAAGTCTCCCAGAAATCTGGGCGAATGTCCCTATCGTAATCAGCTCAACTACGCTTCGGAGCGACACGAACGACAATCGATAGAAGCCACAGAGGGCATTGAAAGTCGCTCCGTGAAAATCGTCCGCTCCGTCGAGCAGAACTTCAAATAGCCCGTCCTTTTTTCCACCACTGGCCTCAACTAAGGCGCTCCAGAGGTCATGAAGCATTCTCAATTCGCCGCCATGGTGGTCAGAAGTACGAATCGCAACATCATCGGGAAGTATCATGAGGCTGTTCCAAGTGGTTTTTTCGATAACATCCGATGGCGGTTCTTCTGGCATGTCGTAATCTACGGCGAAGTCCGTAGGTTCGAGCACGATACGAACAGCGCGGAAATCTGTAAGTTCTAGCGGCCTCGGCAAGTCGACCTCCAACCGACACAAACCGGCGATATCTGTGTGCGGAAAATCTATCAAAATCCGGAGGACGCAAGTTGTTGTGTTTTAGAGGATAAAGGTCCAGCTGAGGATCGGGGTCAAAAGCACAACTATTCCGCACCACGGGACCCTCGAATCACCTTGATGGCACGCGTATACCCTCGTAGCCGTCTTCTCGAGATTCAGCTGGGAATAATGTCTTCCGGCTAAAAGTACCTCCACATTGGTTCCAAATTACGGGCTGCAACGGGCTGGAGGTATGTCATAATTCGCAAACTTTACTAGCACATCACGGTGCTAGCCTCCTAAAATTGGCTCAATATCGATAGCGCTATTGAGCCGTTTTTGCTTTCAGCCATGTCATTCGTCTTTCAGGGGGGAAAGCCTTCTTCTTGACCGGGACCGTTTCGGACCTCGTAGACGCCCCAACTATTTTTCACGATCTTTCTAATGGCATGTTGAACATGTGATGCTCTAAGCTACTACGTTTCGCTTCCAGGAGCCGCCTTCGCTCTTGCACAGGTAGAAAGCTTCGATCCTCTCGACTGCCGACAGAGCATCTGCTCAGGATCGGGATTCGAGTTGGGGGAGGACCTGCCGAGACTCGGCACAAATATTCCGAGGCGGTTACAAGAAGGATAGCTTCCAGGTCGGCAAATTCTTTCAGGAGAGGCCTATGAATCGCTCCCGGCGCCGCGCACCTCTGTTTTGGTTATGTCTCATTTCTGTCCTGACTTTTCATTTCCTGACGGCTTTCGCTCAAACCACCACTGAGGGCGCGATCAGCGGTACCGTGTCAGATACCACTGGCGCCGTCGTGTCGGATGCCTCCGTAGTGGTACGCAACAACGCTACAAACGCTGAGCAGACCACCAAGACTGACCCTTCCGGCAACTTCCGCGTTGGTAACCTTGCCCCCTCTGTCTACACGGTTACCGTCAACGCCACCGGCTTCGCACCCTACAAACTCGAGCAGGTAATCGTGAACGTAGGCACGGTGACTGACATATCGCCAAAGCTTGGCGTCGGCAGCGCTGCCGAGACTGTTGCCGTAAGCGCGGAAGCGCCCCAGATCAATACGACCTCGGCTGATTATGCTTCGGTTCTGAACGATGTCGCCATCAGCAATCTTCCGATTAACGGCGGCCGCTGGTCCAACTTCGTTCTGCTTACACCTACCGTGGTGAATAACGGTGATGGATTCGGCCTGGTCAGCTTTCGCGGAATGAGCGTGCTGCTCAACAACAACACCATCGATGGCGCCGACAATAACCAGGCCTTCTTCTCGGAAGAGCGCGGCCGTACCCGCGCCGGCTATTCAAGTGCCAAGGCCGCGGTCCAGGAGTTTCAGGTCAACACTTCCAACTACTCCGCGGAATATGGCCGCTCCGCGGGAGGCGTGGTCAACACCGTCACCAAGAGCGGAACCAACAGCCTCCACGGCGAAATGTATTTCTACGATCGCGATAACGATTGGGGCGCCACCAATCCATTTACCGTTCTTACCGTCCAGACCGCTCCCGGCGTCTTTACTACCAACCCATATAAGCCGACAGATTGGCGCAAGATGTCTGGCTTTGCCGTTGGCGGTCCCATCAAGAAAGACAAGCTGTTTTTCTTCCTTGCCTTCGACTGGTACAAGCGCAATTTCCCGGGCGTCTCCGTGGCGACTTCACCCACCAGGTTTTACACAACTCCTTCGGCTGCGACCCTCGCCACACTGGCAGCGAACTTGGGTACTTCGGTGTCCACCTGCGGCGGCTCGGCTTCCGCCTGTTACAACACCGGGCTGACTGGCCTGCTCAGCGAGAACGGCGCCGTGCCCCGCGAAGGTGAGCAGTTCATATGGTTTCCCAAGTTAGACTGGCAGATTACCAACAACCACCGCCTCTCCCTGGAAGCCAACCGCATGCGCTGGTCTTCGCCGGCAGGCATCCAGACACAGGCCACCAACACTTTCGGCATCGCCAGTTTTGGCAACGACTACGTGAAGACCACCTGGGGAGTGGCTCGCCTGGACAGCACGTTTACGCCCAATGTGGCCAACCAGCTGCGCTATCAATACGGCCGGGATTTTGAGTTCGAGAACCCGCAGGCGCCGACGCCATTCGAGCTGGCCAATTTCGTTACCTCACCGAATTTCCCCGGCTACACCAATCCCCTGGGTCTTCCTCCCGACGTGTTTATCACCAATGGCTTTGATATGGGCGTTCCCACTTTCCTGACCCGCCCCAAGTACCCTGACGAGTATCGTCACCAGGTGGCCGATACCGTGTCCTGGGTCCACGGCAAACATCTCTTCAAGTTCGGCGGCGATTACAGCCACGTTCACGACGATACTCAGAATCTCCGTTTTCAGTTCGGCAGCTTTAGCTACTCCACGATCGTGAACTACCTCTCCGACCTGTTCAAACCCAACTCCTGCGGCACGGCTCACACCTCGCCTTGTTACACCAGCTATCAGCAGGCGTTTGGACCGCTGGGTTTCAGTTTCTCCACCAACGACATAGCCTTCTTTGCCCAGGACGATTGGAAGCTGCTTCCGCGTCTCACTCTGTCCCTGGGTTTGCGCTATGAGTACGAGAAGTTGCCCGATCCCTCTGGCAACCTCATAAATCCCGACTTTCCGCAAACCGGAAAGTTCCCAAGCGATAAGAACAATTTCGGTCCGCGCGTCGGATTTGCCTGGGACGTGTGGGGAGACGCCAAGACCTCTCTGCGCGGCGGTTATGGCATCTACTTCGGCCGGGTGATCAACTCCACTATCTACAACGGGCTAATCTCGACGGGTGTCCCCGCCGGGCAACTGACCTTTAACCTCAGCACCAGCAGCGCTGCCAGTGCTCCCTGCCTGCCGAAGTTCCCGCAGATCCTTGCGGCCGCCCCCTCCTGCCCCGGAGTCAAGCCGAGCGCGACCTATTTCGATTCCAACTTCCAGCTGCCGCAGATTAATCAGGTAGATCTTTCCTTGCAGCACGAACTGGGATGGAACACGGTGGTGTCGCTGTCTTACCTGGGCAGCTTCGGCCGGCATCTTCCCAGTTTCCTCGACACCAACCTCGCCGCGCCTACTGCTAATATCACCTACAAAATCATTGACGCGAACCATGAAGGGCCGCTCTCCGGCACCCTCACTCTGCCGGTGTACACCAGCCGCTTGAACGCAAACTATGGGGCGGTAACCGATATCTTCAGTGGCGTGAACTCCAACTACAATGCCCTGATCTTCCAGCTTGAACACCGGATGAGCCGCTACGTCCAGTTCGCCAGCAACGTGACTTGGGCGCGCGCTCTTGATTACGCCCAGAATCAGCAGACCTTCACCGATGTCAACGACTTCCTGTACCCAACTGATGGGACCATCAAGTCATCGTACGGAAGATCGCAGTACGATATTCCACTCCGCTTTGTGTTCCAAGCTGTCGGCCAGTCGCCGTGGCACAAGGACGGAGCCATGGGTTACCTTGTCAATGGCTGGCAGATCGCTCCGATTTTTCAATGGCAGAATGGGTTGCCCTTCTCCCTTCAAGCCAGTGGCAGCCCCTCGGGCACAGCGCAGGGCGGCCTGACCGGCAGCGGCACAGGCAGCGGATATACTTCTGCCCAGGGCAATTTCAGCGGCTTTAACTTCATTCCTGCTGTCGGCCGCAACACCTTCCGCGGACCCAATACCGCCGTCATGGATCTGAAGCTCTCCAAGACGTTCACTTTCCAGGAGCGCTACAGCGTCGAGTTCTCGGGAGAAGGCTTTAACCTCTTCAATCACGTCAACTATACCGGCCTCGCCACAACCGGCTACTTACTGGGTGGCTCGGTAGCCGGCGGTGGCACCATGACATATTGCGGTTCCGCCAATCCTTGCAGCGCTGTGTTTGGCTCTCTCACCAACGCCAACAGCAACTTCGCCTATTCACCTCGCCAGGTGCAGTTAGGCGTTCGCGTCAGGTTCTAACCTGGCATCTCAACCGAAGCGGCGGCCAAGGCCGCCGCTCTTTTCTTGCAGTCAAAGCGAAGAAAAACTGGAAGAGGGATTACCCTGCCCTTCCCTCGTCTTTTGGCGAAGGGTGGCGGCCATGTCGCAAAGGGCCGCATACCACTCGCGATGTGGAGGTTCTGTGGCCTATGCTTGCGGATTGCCTTGCCGCAGCGGCAGCATAACAGTGAAGGTGCTGCCGCGATCCATTTCGCTCTCCACCAGTATGCGTCCACCATGGTCCTCCACAGTACGCTTGGCCAGCGGCAATCCCAGTCCGGTGCCGTGGCCTTTGGTAGTGAAGAATGGACGGAAGATGTTCGGCAGGTTCTCCGGGGAAATTCCGCGGCCGGTGTCCTGGATGCTCACTGTGGCCATTCCACTCTTCTCTGCAACCACGATTTTTACCGCCCCGGGGCCATTTTCGATGGACTGGATTGCATTCAGCATCAGGTTGAGCAGAACCTGGTGAATCCGGCCCGTGTCATGCTCCACCAGCATGCGTCGCGAGGTTTTTTCCAGCTCGATTTCGATAGGCTTGGAGAGGGCATTCTGGCGCGCAAAGATCACCGCGTGCTCCACCGTGGCATTCAGATCCGCCAGTTGCACGTTGGGCGTCTTGGGTCGAGCGGTTTCCAGCAGATCATTCAAAGTGCGATTGATGCGGGTAACTTCATCGCGCGCGTCTTTCAGTACTTCACGCGCAGGACTCGAAGATGGCAAATCGCGGCGCACGATATCCATTACACCGGCCAGACCGGCCAGAGGATTGCGGATCTCGTGCGCCAGTCCTGCGGCAAGTTCTCCCATAGTCGCCAAATGTTCGGCTCGCGACATCTGCGTATTGTGCAGCCGCTCGATCTCCGCCAGGCTCTCACTCAGGCGCGCGACCATGGCGTTGAAGTTGCGTCCGAGGTCCCCGATATCGTCCCTGCGCCGCGCGAAGCTGACCTCGGCCGACAAGTCGCCATCGCGTACCTGTTGAATTTTCTCCTGCAGTTCACTCACCGGACGCCTTATCACGAACTCCAGCGTAACCAGCAGCACGGCTACAATGGCGATTCCGCCACCGGCTGCTACCAGCAGCAAGACTCTGCGCTCACCCCGCTCGATCGAAACACTAGCCAGGATAAACAACAGGATGCCGTTGAGCAGCACGGCAATCACTGGAAGCAGCGTTTTCAACTGCCAGTTCACGCGGACCCGTGACTTCGGTTCCTCGACCGGCGCTACGGTTTGTGGGGAAGGCGGATCCATGAGGACCTCACGACCGGCAAGCGACCGCGTTTCTATCTCAAGCGTAGGCATGTAATCCCGGGAGCAGATAGGTCACTCCAAAGAAAGTAAACATCACCACCGCGAAGCCAAGGATCGAGAAATAAGCTGCCCGCCGCCCACGCCAGCCGCGCGTAATTCTCATGTGCAGATAGCCGGCATATACGAGCCAGGTAATCGCCGCCCACGTCTCTTTTGGATCCCAACTCCAATACGATCCCCAGGTGCGGTTAGCCCAGTAGGCGCCGGCAGCGATCATCAAGGTAAGCAGCGGAAATGCGATGGCAATGGTCTTATAAGTGATGCGGTCAAGCACTTCGGCGCTGGGCAGCAGTTGTTCCAGATCGCTGCGCCGCCAGAACAGCATCAGGTAGAGCAGGGAGGCGAAGATTCCCCCGATCAGGCCTGACAGAATGAACGGGCTTGCTTTCAGACTGGTCTGGAAAAGACCTTCGGCATCGGGCGATGCGTAGAAGCCGTTGTTTGAGCGATAAGCGAAGGCGCCCAGCGCCAGAGTCTGTAGCACAATGCCAATAAACACCGCACGATTGCCGATCAGGTACTTGCTCTCATCGCCGCTGACCCGCGCCCAGATGTAAAACACGAGCGGCGCAGCTACCGCCAGCAACACCAGCACGAAAAGCCAGCCAAGATCCGGGATCGTCACCATCAGGCGCACCCCGCGCGAGATCATGATTTCTTCTCTGTTCTGCAGGTCGTAGGCCGCCACGCTCAAGCCGCCCCATTTTTCGAAGCGAGTCAGGATTCCGATGTAAATCAAAGTGGTGAAGGCGGAAGTGGCAGCCATGAAGGTCTCGGTCTTCATCTTGTCCTGGATCAGAAACATCATCGACAGGGCAAAACTCAGGGCGCATGCAGCGTAGGCCAACATGGCCAGCGTGACATGCACGTGCAACCAGGTGGACTGCAATGCCGGTACCAGTGGCCGCACGTCTGACGGCAACAGTTGCATCAGGGCAACGGCAGTTACAGCCAGTGGCATGGTCACTGTGCCGATCACCTTGACTCCATACTTGCGTTCGGCAATCAGCGTGAGCGCAACGATGGTCCAGGTAAAGCTGAGCAGCATTTCGTATATGTTGGCAAACGGCGGGTGACCGGCAACGTACCAGCGATGACCCACAGCCAGGGTATTAGCCACAAATCCGGCGATAGTGACGCGGGAGGCATACTTTACGTACTTAAGGACTCCGGTTACGCCAAACCCGATATACAGCGCGGCAGCGCCCGCATATAGGATCAGCGCTACGTAGAGCAGGTTGCTCTCGTTAAACAGCGTCCCGCTCTTCACCACGTTCAGAAACGCCATGAACAGCAGAAACAGGATGCCCAGTCCCACCGCCACCAGCAGCGTGTTGCCGGTGGTTCCCGGATGCTGTTCCACCCTTGCGCGCGCCATAGTTCCTCCCCTCCGGCCTAGACTGCGGCCAGCGAGTGCTCCTTTTTGTTCTCCGGAACTTTCGAGTCCTTCTCCCTAGCTGCAAGATCGTGGCGAATGGCGTTCGCAATCCGCTCGAGTTCTTCCGCGTAATGCTCGCGATTCTTATCGGCCTGCGTGCCCAGCCAGAGCACGAGTCCGTTGCCGGCGGCGGCATCATTCGCTCTCACTGCCACCGCCCAGAAGCGGCGATGGACAGCGTAGAACGCCGAGCCCAGCCCAAGCGCCATCAGCAGGCAACCCGCCCAGACCATCCATTGCCCGGGCTCGTAGGAAACCTGGAGCCCGGTGAAGACTCCCATCTCGAAATCAACCACGCTGAACTCGTACGGCGATTCTTCCGAGTGGGGAGCATTCGCCACTTCAGGGAAAAGCCACACCTTCGCAGGCTGAGGCAAATTCTTCGAAGTTACTTCCAACTCAATGGCGGGATTTCGTGGCTGCTCCGAGCGCGTGTAGATCTCGCCTTCGCGGATCACGAAATCAGGCACGAAGTTCAGCATCCGTACCGAGGTCTTCGCATCCAGAGCCACGCTTTCATTTTTGGCCAATGTAATTTGCTGTTTCTCGCTGACAGCGGACTTAGGCCACGCCTTCAGCACCAGCCGTTCCAATTGCCCAGTGCTGCCATAGCTGGCCTGATAGAAGCGGATGCCGCGATAAACCAGCGGATCATTCACTACGATTTCTTTGCGCTCGATTTCCTTGCCGTCCTCCAGCACCACCAGCTTCGACCACCATTTGCGAGGCGAGCCGTCGGGATAGTTTTCTTGCCCGGCGCCGTCACAGCGCAAGCTGAAGGGAATCGCCTTCCTGCTGCCGTCGCGCAACTGCAGCACATTTGTGCTCTGTCCTTTTTCCAGCGCGACAAAACTCTTGTATCCCACCAGTCCATCCACGATTCCGCCCGCCAGGATCAGCAGCAGGCTGGCATGCACGATATACACCCCGAAAACTGACAAACGGTTCTTCTCCGCGTACAGGGACCGCTGCTTCTCGGTGACTACCTGTTGCGGCTTCAGTCCCGCTTGACGAAAGGCGCGGGCCGCCACATCGAGGGCAAAATCGGCATTGTGAATGGGAATCTTCTGCTGCAGCGGCAACACCGCGCGAAAATGCGGCTCGGGATAGCGATAGCAGTGCGCGAATCGCTTCCATGCCTGCGGCCAGCGGTCGATCGAAGCGCAGACGATCGTGATGGCCAGAAGCGTCATCAGCGCCAGGAACCACCAGGCATGAAAAACATCCGTCAGCCCGAGCTTGTCCAGCCAATAAAGCGTTTGCGGGGAGTAAGTGCGTTCGATCTGCTGCGGGTCGGTGATCGGCCTCTGCAGAATGAAGGTGCCGGTGGCCGCCACGATCCCGAGCACGATCAGCAGAATGATTCCAGTTTTGACTGAAGCGAAGATCCGATACACCCGCTGCACATAGGTTGAGAAGGCCATGCGCTTCCCCCTCCGGCACTTAGTGCAAGCGCCGTACCAGAGAGTTCCTGGCAATTGATCCTGCCAGATCAAAGCCTTACGCGATACGCACTCAGCCTGCACGCGCCTCACTTGGGCCATATCACGCATTACTCTGATGGTTACCACGCAGTCGTGAAGTCCGGCTGAAAGATTCAACAATTGTGAGGAGGATCACCTGGGTGCGTGCGCCAGGTCATAACCCCTCGGCCCGCAGTTATCGGACATTGAGTGTCATTAGAGATTCCCACGCGGGAAGGCGGGCCCGCGGTGCCTTCTTCCAGCGACAAGCAACGTGCCACGCGTAAGCAAAACCCGGCGGATATCGCAGTCTTTGAAAGCCCTTACTGGCTGCGCGATTTCACCTTTCTTTCTGCGGCAGAAGGCCCAATCTGCGGCTTCAGCCGCGCCCCTTTCCAACCCATCCTCTCGCACTCAACTCGCTCCGGCTCAGCCATTTCCATGCTTATCGACAGATCACAGCTCATCGGCATGGCGCGTGCACTACACCCTGCTGGACTCATTCATAATGAAGCGGCCGAAATTCATCCCGGTTCTCCTGCTGCTCGCCTTCTCCATCCGCGCCTGGCCGGGCGAGCATCCTGTGCCTCTCGAAGCCAACGTGGACGCCGCCAAGTGCCTGGAGTGCCACGAGGACAAAAGCAAGGGCAAGAATGTTCACACCGCCATCTCCATGGGCTGCACCGCCTGTCACGAGGTCAAGACGGAGAAAGACGTCACCACCGTCAACCTCAACCAGCCCAAGGATCAGCTCTGCTTCACCTGCCACGCCAAGACCGCCAAGGAGAGCGACACGCAGCATGGTCCCTACGACAAGGGGCAATGCCTCACCTGTCATGATCCGCACGTCAGCGATTATGCCAAGCAGTTGCGCGCCGATCTGAACGCCAGCTTCTGCCTGGAGTGCCACAGTTCGCGCAAAGACGTCCCGGAGAAGGTTGCCATCTTCAAGTCGCAGGAGATGAGCCGCGACGACTTCCAGCAGATTCCCAAGCTTTACCTGAGTTTCGATCTCAGGTCCGGCCACCCCATCGATAAGCACCCCACGCTGGGCGTGCCCAACCCGATGAAGCCGACGGAGAAGTTGACCTGCACCAGCTGCCACGCCACTCACACCTCGACCCAAGCCAAGCTGCTCCCCGAACTGGACAAGGAAGGACGCGACATCTGCACCCAGTGTCACCTGGTCGTGGACACGGCCAAAGAAGAGCAGGCGCTGGCCGAGGGAAAAGTTATCGATGCCAAGCGCATGGAAGAACTGAAGAAGAAGAATCCCGATGCCGGCAAACCAACGCCAAAAAGCCGGGGAGATGGACAGTAAGATGCCCAGCCAACGAGGCAATTTCGCGATCTTCATCGCTGCTCTAGCGCTCCTCCTCTGTCTGGGGCTGGGCTCTGTTTCGCAACCCGCCTTCGCCGGCAAGAAGCCGGACCCGGCGCCCAAGATCGATCCCGCCACCCTGGTATGGCCCATGCCGCCCGACAAGCCGCGCGTCCGTTTCATCGAAGAGTGGGACAACAACCTGCAGGTCGAACCCATCCGCAAGCGCACCTGGGCAGACAAACTGGCCGGCGTCCCCGAGAAGAATGTTGCCGAGGACTTCGGCAAGCCCGCCGGCATCGCCACCGATTCCAGGGGCCGCGTGTACATCGTCTCCGTCGGCCGCGCCGTGCTTTACGTCATCGATCGCGAGAAGAAGCTGCTGCTCCGCATCAACGGCGATAACGGCGTGTACTTCCGCAGCCCGGTGGGCATCGTCATTGACGAGAAGGACAACGTCTTCATCTCCGACTCCCAGCTTCACCTGGTCATGAAGTTCAACCCGCAGATGAGGATGGTTGCCAACTTTGGCTCGGACGAAGGCATGCAGACTCCCGCATACATGGCGCTGGATGAGCAGCGGCACCGGCTGTACATCGCCGATACCCGGGCGCAGGCGGTGTTCGTCTACGACCCGGAGACGCTAGCGCTCATTCGCAAGGTGGGGAAGTTCGGATCCAAGAAAGACGATGAGTTTCAGTATCCCGTAGGCGTCGCGGTAAACCGCAACGATGGCAGCTTCGCAATTACCGACACCGGAAGCTGCTCGGTGCGCATATTTGACGCCAATTTCAAATTCGTGCGCCGCTTTGGCCAGCAGGCGATGTCGCCGGGCAATTTTGTCAGGCCCAAAGGAATTGCTTTCGACAGCGAAGGCAATATCTGGGTAGCGGATGCAGCGTTCAACAATTTTCAGATTTTCGATCCTGCCGGGCATGTCCGCATGTTTGTGGGCAGCCCGGGTATTGGACCGGGACAATTTCAGCTGCCCAATGGACTCTACATCGACAAGAACAACCGCGTGTACGTGGGCGATCAGCTCAACGGACGCGT
>DASPRM010000158.1 GCA_035624455.1 Terriglobales bacterium | reverse complement strand
TTCTCGTAGCATGCGTCACTTGTGGATTACGAGTGGTTTTTCAGCAGCCTGCTAGTACTACTGTGTTATAAACTAGATACGTATTGCTGATTTTGCGGCCTGGTCAGCGCTTGCCGATGGTAGGTTCGGGCATGAGCGCCGACTCTGAGGCGCCGGGCGCCCAACGCAAACGCTTCGCGGCCTATCTTGATCGCCTGGCGCAGGCCGCGGGGCACCACGATCGCGTCCTCCCCCTGAAGTCCTATTGCACCGGCTTGTTGCTTCCTGGGGAGCGCAAGAGTGTGGAGCCCATGGCCGCTCGCCTCTACCCCGACAAGGTGCGCCAAGCGCATCAGTCCTTACACCATCTGGTGGCCGACGCCCCATGGAGTGATGAAGAGGTTCTGGGAGCGGTGCGGCACTACGTGCTGCCGGCCCTGGAGCAGCAGGGGCAGATTGCGGCTTGGATCGTCGATGACACCGGCTTTGTGAAAAAGGGGAGTCATTCCGTAGGGGTGACGCGACAGTATTGCGGGCAGGTGGGCAAGCAAGAGAATTGCCGAGTGGCCGTGAGTTTGTCGGTCAGTACCGAGCACGCGAGTCTGCCCATCGCCTGGCGTCTGTACTTACCCGAAGTGTGGGCACAAGACAAGAAGCGGCGAAAGGCCACGGGCGTACCCGAAGACGTCCGTTTTCAAACCAAACCAGAAATTGCCTTGCAACAAATCCGCGCCGCTATGGACCGAGGCATTCCCACGGCGCCGGTTCTGGCCGATGCCGCCTATGGCAACCACACTGGATTCCGCGATGGCATCACCGAATTGGGCTTGTCTTACGTGGTAGGCATCCAGTCGTCAGTGAGCGTGTGGCAGTCCGGCCAAGGCCCACTGCCCAAACGGAAATGGAAAGGAATCGGCCGGCCCACGAAGTTGTTGCGCCGCGACCGACGACACTCTCCCGTCTCCGTGCATGCCTTGGCTATGAGCCTGCCTGCTTCCGCCTGGAAAACCCTTCGTTGGCGGGAAGGAACTCGCCAATCCCTGCGTTCCCGGTTTGCGGCTCTGCGCGTTCGTCCCGCTCATCGCGATGATTGGCGCAGCGAACCCCGCCCGCAGGAGTGGCTGCTGATCGAATGGCCGAGCCAGGAAGCTGAACCCATCAAGTATTGGCTCTCCACTCTGCCCGCCAACACCCCCTTGCCGGTTCTGGTGCGCTTGGCTAAGCATCGTTGGATCATCGAGCGCGATTACCAGGAACTGAAGCAAGAGTTGGGGCTGGGACACTATGAAGGACGAGGCTGGCGCGGGTTTCACCACCACGCCACCCTCTGTATCGCAGCCTATGGGTTCCTGGTGGCCGAACGGAGCCGTTTTTCCCCCTCGGCGCGCACGGGTCACCTGGACCTATCCGTCCCCGCATTGCCGCGCAAGTTCCGTCCTCGGGGCTCGCCCGGCGCGCGTGGAGCGGCATAAGCCCAGCTCCATTGCCACCCTTCGGCAAAGCATCGCACGGGTCTTGCTCCGGCAACTCCAGGGTTGCCCTTTTTGTGGAACTCCATTTTTATAACACAGTAGTACTAAGCCCTTAAGCAACAAGCATTTGGCTCGCGCGTTTCCATTTGCCTAAACAATGAACGTCAGGTGTGAATTGCTCTATGGCAATCGGAGCACAGTGCAATGAGGTTTTCCTCGGAATCATCTCTTCGCAGGCTTCTCCGCTGCATGTGATGTACCTCCAGTCCAGACATCGAGCCGCACGCCTGGCATCTCCAGCCGTCGCGCTCCAGGATTTTCCTGTGCAGAATACGGTATGTCTTCGCGTCCAGGCGAACCGGCGG
Source organism: Terriglobales bacterium (assembly GCA_035624455.1). Lineage (NCBI taxonomy): Bacteria > Pseudomonadati > Acidobacteriota > Terriglobia > Terriglobales > Terriglobales bacterium. The sequence goes on along the minus strand of DASPRM010000158.1, from coordinate 610 downwards.
ACGTTTAGGTTGGAGTTGAGTCACGTCGCCTCCATTGCGCGCTGCAAGAATTCCCGTTTCTGAACTGCCGGCAGGAATCGGAACAACCGCAGGGTGGACGATAGCAGGACCGTCGGGTTTGCCTCCTCGAGGTGCGCCCCAGCCAGAAAGTCGGCGCAGATCATTTCCAGACAATAGCCTCGCGACTTGTCTGATCCCAGCATGAGCGCTGCCGTGTCCAGCGCCTGCTCGATCACTGGCATCTGGCTCTTGTAGATCTTGAAATACATGAGCTCCGAAGGTTCGGTGTCCCGTCCGGTGAGCTCGCGCTCGACCTCGGCTTTGAATTCTTCCTTGGGCAGGGAGCGGGCTTTCTGCAACCAGGTTGCACTTTCGAATCGCTGCTGGTCCCGCCGTGCCACTTTGACCAACTCCACGGCCTTCGCCCAGCCAATCTGCTTCAGATCCTTCCGGATCGGTTTCGGCAGATGCTCGTGAATGGACATCAAGTAATAGGCCTTGCGGCGGGACTGCGGGAAACGCCTCTCCAGGAAGTCGTCAAACGAGCTGAGGTTTTCCAGCCGCCAATACTGGCCGGCGCGGACCTCACACAGGTAGCACCCCAGCTCGA
>DASPRM010000157.1 GCA_035624455.1 Terriglobales bacterium | reverse complement strand
GTTTCCCATGCACTCCTGCCGAACTTTTCACTGCACACGCCAGTAGCCGTATTCCTCCTCTAGCCCTGCAGGGTGAAAGTCATGAAAACGGCTACGGCAGCGGTGGAGCACAGCGAAATCAGGAATAGGAGGTCTGCTATCTTCGCGAGCCTGAGTCGCTGCGCTTTCTGCTGGCTCCGCAACGCCAGGTAGGAAACGAGTGTCGCCACAAAATATCCGAGGCAGATGAAGGCCAGGAAATTGTCGGCAAGCGTGGTGATTCTCTCGAAACGCGTATAAATCTTGACCAGGCCTATGACCGTAAGACAAAGCACGAGCATATTGGGCGAATTACTGAAGACTTTGTCAGCAAGACTTGTATCCGCGCGTGCTTCTGCAAGATTTTCGTTTGCCACATGTCCTCCCATCGCACTCAGTGGCCCGCCTTGAAATCAGGCGAGATTCGCCATCATACGGCAGGGCGCGAAGCTAAAGCAGAACCGAATCGCTCACGAACCGGCTGTTTGCCGTGGCGTACGCAATTTCACCGGTAAAGCCGAGTGGCGGACGGAAACCGTTGGATTTCCCGCACCTGTATATCGTGTCAAGATATGTTTTGGGGCAGTGACCGTGGTCACTGTGAAGATATGGCAGCTGACCTAAGCTTCTAAATGGGGAAGACGGATCGCGGACCTAACTTCCCATCCTGCTCCTGCGGGATGGTGGGCCCAGAAAGTGCAGGTGCGACGATGATCGCGCTTTCGATGATTCTGGGATTGCTGGTGGCGGGTCTGATTTGGACGGCACTGATTGCCCTTCTGCAGGATTATCCGAAATGTGGTGAGCCGCTGCCATGCCATCGGGGCTTTACTATCCTCTCGCTGGCAGATGCCTTCGATCCTGAATATGCGATTTTGTGGGAAACCCAGGTTCCGGCGCTGCAGTTGATCAGCAGGGCCGGAAAAGGCCAAGCCTCGACTAACAGATTGTTTTTTGTCTGGGGCGAGGCTCGCCGCCATTATCCGGAGATCTTTGAAGGCACCACCTTCGACGAATGGCTCGCCTTCTTGGAAGATGCGCAACTGATTGAGCGGCAGAATGGCAGCGTGCGTATCACCGCCGATGGCCGGGCACTTCTCGAGTACCGACTGCACGAGAAAAAATTCTCGCTGGCTGATCTTGTGTGACGCATTGTTCGGTTTGCGCAGATTTCCACAACCGAACCAACTCCGGTACTCCTTTTTCTTTAGCGCTTGCCCTACTTTCTGTTTCCTGAATTTCCTGCGGCCTTACCCGCACACGTCACACACCTAACAGTTTTCCAGGAGAAAGACGTCAGGATGGCAACACCGAATGCGAGACAGGTTTCATTTCTGCAATTGAGGGACGCCGTCTTATGCGTCCAATGCGAGCTCATCAGTTACAACAGCACTACGAATTGCCTGGCGTGCGGGAGCAAGGCAGTGCTGAGTCTCGCCTGCGCGTTGGGAGGCACCTTGCGCGGCCAAGCGACGGCTAACCTAATTGAAGATGAGGTACTACAGCGCGTGGTGGCGGATGTGTTGCGCCCGGCGGGAACGCCAGTGTACGGCCAGCGGGATGGCGGCTTCGCGGCCTCGCGCGCAGCGACACCGGTACTAGAGATTGCAGGGCGGCAGGCGACGTGGGGCCGGGCGGGTGGCAGCGACAGGCCAGTGATTGATATCGCTGCCGCGCGGTTGGAGAAACATGCCCAATCGTTCGCGCTTGTGCAGCAACACTCGGTGCTGCCGCGTATCCTGGAACGGGCCTGGTCGCTGACGCATGCTGGAGGGGCTGCCTTGGCTCTGTGGCAGAACGGGCAGATGATTTGCCAGTCACGGATCGGCAGCGGCGTGCCGGAATTGGGAAGTGAAATCCAGACACATCGTGGGCTTTCGGGTTTGTGCCTGCGGACTGGGGAAGCCTGGCGCTGCGATCATGCGGAGAAGGATCCTAAAGTTGATCGGCAGAACTGCCGCGAGTTGGGGGTAAGTTCGCTGGTGGTGGCTCCGCTGGTCCACCTCGAGGGCGGCGTGTTGGGAGTTTTGGAGGTACTTTCGGGTGAGCCCTACGGGTTCGACGATCGCGATGTGGCCACAGTGCAAATGCTCGCCAGCCTGATGGTGATGGCGCTGACGCAGAAGGCCGCCGGCGAGAGCGAGCCGGAGGTGGCGCGGGCGTTGCGTCCGAAGAGCGAGAGACTAGCGGAATCGGAGAGCGCGTTTGTGATGTAGAGGAGAGCGGACGCGTCGGTTTCCTACTTCAACCCTGAAAAAGCGGCTATCCTTTCGAGATAGCAATGTCGGAATCGAAAGGGTGGCGGTATGCCTGAATCCTTGATTCCCAACGGACGGAGCGAAACCAAGTCTTGCTCCAGAAGCGAATCGCAGACCGCCAACGAGCAATAGTAATCTTTAAAGTCCGTCCTTCTTTCTGCGGTAAACAACCTGCAACTTCTCGGCGGCGAGGATGCGTTGGATTTGGCTGCGGGCATGGGCAGCCCAGGCACTGACGCTATCGAGTGAGGAGTAGGCGCGCCAATGAGTGAGCGCTTTGCGTGAGTCCTTAATCTTCTCGTAAGCCAACGCCAGGTTGTAATGGGCATCGGCGTAAGTGGGAGCGAGTTGCAGCGCAGTCTTGTAGACCTTGATGGCTTCGGTCACCCGGCCGGTCTCGTCAAGCACGTTGCCCAGGTCGAAATAGGCCAAGGCATATCGCGGGTCCACTTCGATGGCCTTGCGATAGTGACCTTCCGCGCGCGCGTAGTCCTGCTGGTTGTAGTAGAGCGTGCCTAAATTGATATGTGCGGCGGCATGATTGGGGTCAAGCTCCAGAGCGCGCACGTAGGCCGCAATCGCGTCCTGCTGCGCGGAGGGGTCTTCCTCCAGCGCCACGCCACGAGCGAAGTACTCGACCGCGGTTTCAGCTGCCCGAACTGGCGTTAGTGTGGCCGGGACCACACGCTGGCGAGGCGCGAAATCGAGCATAAACTGGCCGGCGATCGGGTCCACTACCTTGCCTTCGTGGCGGAACATCACGCGCGCACCGGTGGAGAAGGTGCTCGCCTCCAGCAGCGGATTCTCCATTCCCGCGACTTGCTTCTGCATAGCCGCGAGGGATTCGCGGATGACCGCCGGACGCACGCGCTTGGCGCGCAGGTCGCGAACTTTTTTCAGTTGCAGCAGGTCGAAGAAAGAATAGGTCTCGCTGACGGCCACCAGCCCGGCTTTCTGCCATTGCGACAACTGTTTGGCCGAAATGCGGAGAATGCGGAGTACGTCGGCTCGATGATATCGATGCACGTTGGCCTTTTTGGAGATCGCCCTGCTGTGAAATTATCGAAATGGGTAGGTGCGCACGCAAGGGGATTTTTGCTGAATGTGCTCCCTTTTGCACGCCTGGGCCGCGATTTCTGTGGATTTTCTGCGTACTGCTTGTGGAAGCCGGGAGCAAAGGTAGAGTGCTGCAACAACTCATGCTGCGGAAAATTGTCTCTGGACGAGAAAATCGATGGCCCAAGGGGGCCTGCGGGTAAAATGGCGAAGCCTCTATTGCAGTGTTCGAGGTCGCCGGTTTTGGTTCCCAGTTCGGGATGATGGCTGGCAGCCACAGCGGTCTTTGCATTTCACGCGTACAACTACCAGGAGGAAATCCGTGCCGCGCACACTGAAAATCAAATCGCTGTTGATCTGTTTTGCTTGGGTGCTGGGGACTGCTGGCTTGCAGGCCCTTGCTCAAGATGTGGTCCATGCGGTGGATGGGACGGTCAAGAGGGTGGACAAAGATGCAAAGACTATCACCGTCGATACGGCGGAGGGAACCGAGCACGTATTCAAGTACACCAGTCACACCGCGGTAGAGTCCTTCGATGATGCGGGAAAGCTGACCAAGAAAGGCGTCGGCGAGGCTGCTGTTGGCGCCAAGGACGGCGCGCACGTCGTTGTTCACTACACGGAGAAGGGTGTGGATAAGACGGCGGTTGCGGTTCGCGACTTCGGTAAGGCGGATGCGCATGTTGCCAAAGGCACGGTAACGAGAGTCGACAAGGCTGCCCACACTATAGTCATAAAGGGGGAGGACGGAGCAGAGAAGACTTTTCACCTGAGCAAAGATGCCTCGGTTGATACCGAACACGGCGTAGTTAGAGGCGCTGATTATGTTGGCAAGGAAGGGGAGCACGTCACTGTGCATTACACGAAAATCGGCGGTGACGATGTGGTCCATTTTCTGAAGCGCATCTGACGGGGTGGTATTTCCTTCCCATTCGCCGATTGGGGTGAAGAACGGTCCTGAATCCCAGGTCCGCCGCGGAAGCTGGGGCGCCGGCGCGAGTGATAGGGGCAGGGCTCTGCCCAGCGGCATAACTGCAGATCCCTCGCCGCCCCTGGCGGCTCATGATGACAATCAAGGTGCTCGATGGGAAGGGGCGGGATGACGACGCAAACTGGTCCGCTGCGCTGCTGTCCCCTCATTTGACCCCGCGAAAAAGCGCGTGATAACGTTTGCGGTTTGCCAACTGGTTTGCGCCGAATCAGTTGGCGCATGGAGGGTGTCCTTGTCAGCTGTGCCAGCCGCCGCGGTTACGCCACGCAAGACCGCGCTCAACGCCGTCCACCGGCAGATGGGAGCCAAGATGGTGGACTTCAATGGCTGGGACATGCCGGTCGAGTATCCCAAATATGGTGGACTGATCGCTGAGCACATGGCCGTGCGAAGCGGAGTGGGGGTTTTCGATGTCAGCCACATGGGAGACATCCGCGTGCGCGGGCCGCAGGCGCTGGCGGCTATCCAGCACCTCACCATGAATGATGCCGCCAAACTCTCAGTGGGTCAGGCGCAGTATTCCGCCATGCTGTATCCGCAGGGAACGTTTGTGGACGATGTGATCGTACACAAGCTGGGAGAGGACAATTACCTGATTGTGATCAACGCAGGCACGCGCGAAAAGGACTATGGGTGGGCTCGCGACAGTGCGCGTGGCTTCAATTGTCAGGTGGATAACCTCAGCGATGACTTTACCCAGATCGCGATTCAGGGTCCACGCGGAGTCGATCTGCTGCAAAAGCTGACGGATGCCGATCTTGGAGCAGTGAAGTTTTACTGGTTCACGCATGGGACGGTGTGCGGGCTCCCAAATATCCTGATCGCACGAACGGGGTATACCGCAGAGGACGGTTTCGAAATCTATGTGCCCGCGGATCCAGAGATCAGCGCGGCGGTGTGGAACCAAGTCCTGGAAGCAGGGAAAGAATTTGGCGCGATTCCCTGTGGCCTGGGGGCGCGCAACACGCTGCGATTGGAAGGAAAACTGCCGCTTTACGGGCACGAAATTTCGGACTCAATCAATGTTTGGGAAGCCGGCCTGGACCGCTTCTGCAAGATGGAGAAGTCGGAATTCACGGGCCGGGATGCCCTGGCTAAGGCCAAGACCCAAGGGATCACCCGGACGCTGGTGGGGTTGGAGATGATGGACCGCGGCATTGCGCGCGATGGATACAGGTTGCTGGATACGGCCGGCCAAGAAATTGGATGGGTAACCAGCGGTTCCTATGCTCCGTTTCTGAAGAAGAACATTGCACTGGCCTACGTGCCACTGGGGCATTCGGCAGTGGGAACAGAGCTAGCCGTGGAAATTCGCGGGCAAGGAGTCAAAGCTAAGGTTGTGCCCACGCCTTTTTACAAACGGCCAAAGAAGAATTCCTGATTCCTATTGCATCGAGCAGAATCAAACCACCTTGCATGCAGGCGCAGGAAACCGCAGAGCTTGCAAGAGAGACCGTAGTGATCCTTCGTATAGCCTGTCGTTGGCGGCAATGATTCCGCACTTCTGGAGAACGAGAAATGACATATCCGCAGGATTTCAAATACACCAAAGAGCACGAGTGGATCAGAATCCAAGGTAACACCGGAGTCATCGGCATCACCGATCACGCCCAGGAGTCTCTGGGCGACATTGTTTTTGTGGAGCTGCCTAAAGTTGGCGCCAGCGTTACTGCGGGTAAGAGCTTCGGGACAGTGGAATCCGTAAAAGCTGTGTCGGACTTATATGCGCCGGTCTCGGGGACGGTGGCGGAGGTAAATGAGGATCTGTCGAAGTCGCCGGAAAAGATCAATACGGATGCTCACGGTGCATGGATGATAAAGGTAAACATTTCGAATCCCGGCGAGGTTAACAGCCTGCTTTCGGCGCAGGACTATGAGAAGTTCGTCGCCGAGGAGGTAGCGTAGCGGCTGGTGTAAACGCGCTTCAGCCATTCGTCCCCGAACAAAATGGCGCTCCATTTTTGGAGATATAATTCGCGCGAGAGGGACGGCATGCGAATCATTATGTACTTCGCTGCGCTCTTGTTGATTCTGGCTGCGTTCACGGGTGCATTACTATGCGAGCAGCCTGCGCAGGTGTCAGCTACAAAAGACGCGATCGAGCTTCCGATGTCAACGTCAGATCAGGCTTTGGAGCCTTTCATGGGCGGCGGAGGGGGAGTTTCGCTTCCGCCGAAGCCAGCTATCGAGCATGGATGGCTGTACGACTCGGGCAACGTTTGCTACACCATGCATAGCTTGATCGTAGCCAGGGAAGGGCGCGATTCAGACTCTATCCGTCTGGTGGGTTCGCGCACCTGCACGTGGTCTTCGCGATTCCAGGTGAAGCGGACCACTAAGGCAAAGGACGAGCGAGGGGAACGGCGAGCGGTCACACAAGAATAGCTGACCAACCGAACGACCCGCTTTGCCCGCTGTGGGTGCGCCGATGATTCCCGTCCACATTCCCGCTTCGGGAAGACTGGGCAAGCACCGTTTCACGGGCTGTCGAGACCGGGTGGAAGTGCCGGCCTTTCATTCCCACCTTACGCATAGCGCTCCGGGGCTTTACAATCAATAGTTCCGCGCTGTTGCGCCGTTTTTCCTGATGCCATAGGGCAAGTACTCATTTTGCGCCCCGAAGAGAAGGGCTTAGGATGAGTCACCCGTGGGCTCAGGACAAAGCACCAAGCGGAAGCAAATCTCATGCGCTATCTTCCGAAGTCACCAAGCGACCGCCAAGAAATGTTGCGGGAAATTGGAGCGAAATCGATTGACGATCTGTTTGCTCCGATTCCCGTCAGCGCCCGCGTCAAGGGCGACCTCAACCTGCCCCGCCAGATGGCAGAATGCGAAATCCTTTCCACATTCCAGCAGCGAGCGGCGGAAAATGCTCAAGGATATAGGAGCTTTCTCGGCGCCGGAGCTTACCACCACTACCGGCCGGTAGTGATCGACTCGCTGATCTCGCGTGGCGAATTCTTCACCGCCTACACGCCATATCAGGCCGAGATCGCACAGGGCACGCTGCAATCCATTTTTGAATTCCAGTCGATGATCTGCGAGCTCACTGGCATGGAAGTCGCCAACGCTTCCATGTATGACGCTTCGACTGCGACAACTGAAGCGGTGTTGATGGCGGAGCGGGTTACTGGCCGAAAAGCGGTGGTGGTGGCGCGCAGCGTCCATCCTGAGTATCGGGAAGTATTGGCAACTTACGCTAAGAACCAGGACACGCCAATTGCGGCCGTGAGTTACGGGGACCACGGCCGCATTGATTTGACTACACTCGAGAAGACAGTCAACGACCAAACCAGCTGCGTACTGATTCAATCACCGAATTTTTTCGGGACCATCGAGGACGTGGCTGCAGTAGCCGGAATCGCGCACAAACGCGGGGCGCTGCTGGTGGTGGCGATCGCGGAGGCGGTCTCTCTGGGGATTGTGAAGCCGCCTGTGGAGGCTGACATCGTGGCGATGGAAGCCCAGTCCTTTGGCGTGCCGCTGGGGTATGGCGGACCGTATGCGGGAGTGATTGCCACCAGAGAAAAATTTGTCCGCCAAATGCCGGGCCGTTTGGTGGGCCAGACGGTTGACAAGCAGGGCCGGCGTGGATTCGTGCTGACGCTCTCGACGCGTGAGCAGCACATCCGCCGGGAGAAGGCGACGTCGAACATCTGCACCAACCAGGCGCTGATTGCGCTGATAACGACCATCTTCATGACGGTCTATGGGCGCGAGGGCATGCGTGACCTGGCCAAGCAAAATCTGGCGAAAGCTGCATACGCGGCGGGCGAATTTGGGAAGAAGGGAAAGGTCCTGTTCTCAGGATCGCCCCGCTTTAACGAATTTGTGGTTCAGACCAAGGAAGACCCTTACGTGATCAACAATCAGCTGCTGGAAAAGAGAATCATTGGAGGATTCCCGCTGAAGAAGTTCTATCCCGAGCTGGGGAATGCGGCATTGTGGTGTTGCACGGAGCTGACGACGCGTGGCGACATCGATGCAGTGGTGAAGGAAGTGGCCTAATGAAAGACATCAACGCTCGGATCACCAAAGCCACCATGCACGTCACGCAGAACGAAGGCTTGATCATGGAGAAATCTTCTCCTGGAAAGAAGGCGTACAAGCTGCCGCCGCTCGATGTGCCGGAGGTAGATGCCGGGAAGCTGCTGGGAGCGGTGGAGCGACACGAACCAGCGGAACTGCCGGAAGTCAGCGAGATCGAGGTCATTCGGCACTTCACCCGGCTCTCCACGTGGAACTATGGCGTAGATACGGGAATGTATCCGCTGGGCTCCTGCACGATGAAGTACAACGCGCGCATTAACGAAGTGGTAGCAAGGCTCGATGGTCTGGCTAATGCGCACCCGTACCAGCCGGAGAGGATTTCTCAGGGAGCCTTGAAGATTCTCCGCCAGTTAAGCGATTGCTTACTGGAGATTACCGGCATGGATGCGATCACACTGCAGCCGGCGGCGGGTGCGCAGGGGGAGTTGACGGGAATTCTTCTGATACGCGCTTATCTGGAAACGCAGGGCAACCCGCGTAAGAAAATTTTGATTCCGGATTCGGCGCACGGCACCAATCCGGCCACAGCGTCGATCGCGGGCTATCAGGTGGAGAACCTGAAGTCGTGCGACAAGGGCATGCTCGACCTGGCAGCGCTGGAGAAGCAGGTCACCGAGGATGTGGCGGCGCTGATGGTGACCAATCCCAATACGCTGGGGATATTCGAATCGGATATCCAGCAGGCCGCAGAAATCCTGCATGCCCGGGGGGCGCTGCTGTATATGGATGGCGCGAACATGAATGCGCTGGTGGGCAAAGCGCGGCCGGGCAAGAACGGCGTGGATGTCATGCACCTAAATCTGCATAAGACATTCTCTACTCCGCACGGGGGCGGAGGACCGGGGTCGGGCCCGGTGGCTTGCAAGAAAATCCTGGAGCCGTTTTTACCGGCGCCGGTGGTGATTACCAAGCCGGACGGGACGCTGGGTTTCGACTACGACCGTCCACAGTCCATCGGCCGGGTTCGCGCCTTCTATGGGAACTTTGGGATGCATGTTCGCGCGCTAGCTTACATCCTAGCCAATGGTCCGGATGGGTTACGCCAGACGACAGAGGACGCGGTTCTGAATGCCAACTACATTCGCAGGAAGCTGGAGGGAGTCTACGAACTAGCTTTTAAGACCCCGACGCTGCACGAAGTGGTCTTCAACGATCGCCTGCAGCAGAAAAACGGGGTGAGGACTGGAGACATTGCCAAGCGGCTCATCGATTATGGGTTCCACTCCTATACCGTTTCTTTTCCGCTGATCGTTCCCGGGGCGCTGATGATTGAACCCACGGAGAGCGAGTCCAAAGAGGAACTGGATTTATTCGTTGAGGCGATGAGAGCCATCGCGGAAGAAGCTGCGCAGGATCCGGAGATCGTGTTGCAGGCGCCACATAGTACGAGAGTCTCCCGCCTTGACGAGGTGAGGGCAGCGCGCAATCCGCTATTGCGCTGGAGGCTGGAGACGAAGGCTGCTGCGGACTAGGTCAGAGGCACACGCCGACATTGACGGCGCCTCCAGAGACTACGTGTTGCGCGGTAACTAACTTTTCTTTGAGGTCACGGCGGTGAAGGCCGCGGCCATCTGCTGTACCTGCCTGCTGCCGCATTTCGGGCAGGTGATTTTGTTCTTGTCGTGTTCGTGGAGTGTGAGGGTCTTTTCGAATTCTTTTTTGCAGGCCTCGCAGAAGTATTCGTATACCGGCATAAGCACCTCACTGCGTTTCATCCTATTCTAGGACCGGCAGGTGTCAGCTTCAATCGCCCCATCGCATTGACTCATGCCTGATGCAAAACGGGAAGAGACGACCGCCTGCATCAGGAGCAGTGCATTGTCCTGGCACGATATGGGGCTGCGGCGGCCGTGGCGGCTTTACGGCCCGCGATCAGTGCTCAGTGATGTCAACGCTGGCCTGGGTGTTTTCCCACGACATCTTTAACACCGCCGCCTTGTCCCCTGTCTTGTCGAGAGAGATGGTGAAGGGATCAACAGGTGACGTCAGTTTCTGCACTTTCATGTCGAGGCGCGCCAGGTCGTCAGCTTCGCCGGGGTAGGGAGTTCCCCATTGGCCGGTTTTCTTGCTGATGATTAATTTCCAGCCGCTTTCTTGAGGCAGGGTGTAAAGCGTGTAGTGGCCGGCGGGAACGTGGGCGCTGCCCACCATGAGATCCGCCTCGGTGACGAACGACGTGGCTTCGTTGGCGCCGGTTCGCCAGACTTCGCCATAAGGCACGAGACTGCCGAAAATTTTGCGGGGCTGCCCGCTCTTGGGGTCGTTAGTCTTGGGCCGGCTGTAGTCGATGGTGATCTTCTTTCCATCGGCGAAGGCCACGCTGGCTTGGCCGGGCGGGCTGGGGCGCTTGCTCTTGTCCTGCTGAGCGTACAGGGTAACGCCCAAGATCAAGAGAATGGCTGGCACGAGAATTTTGTTGCGCATTCTTCCTCCTGGAGTAGATGTCTGCAAAAACGTATGACAGAGCCTGAGGATTATCCCAGACCAGTGGCAGCCAATACAATCGCATGGTGGTCTTTGAGAACTGTCGGGATGAGTTGGCGAAATACGAATATGCGATACAAAAGCCCCGCCCAAGCTGCGCTTGAACGGGGCACCCTCAAGACTCGCGACCACTGCACCCCTAAGCGGTCACGTATTTGCCGGTTTCAATCACCTTGGCCGCGATCTGTTGCCGAAGCGCAACGGTGTTGAAGGGTTCGTACTTTACCAGACGCCGCAGGATGGCCATTTGGGTGCGAAGCATGTCTCCTTCGGCGACTGCCGGGATGACTTTCTTGGCTGCTGCCTCGATTTTGTCCATCGCCTCACTGACATAGACTTGCGTCATCGCGATAGGCAGCGCGGCTGCAGTTTCGCCGCTACGCTCCACGAGTTTCTGGGTACGCAGGACAGCTGACTCCATCACGAAAGTTTCGATGAGGATGTCGGCTAATGCGCCCATCAGTTCCTGTTGGTCCGCAAGGGCCTGCAAGTATTTTTGCGATGCCGCTCCGGAAGTGAAAAGGCCAATCTTCTTGGCATTGGCGACGTTGGCGCGCTCGGCAGCGAGCGGTCCTTCGTGGCCATCACTGGAGCTGGGACCAGCCATGACTTCGTCTAATACCTGCTTGATCTTTGGCATCAGCGGGAGCTGGCCTGTCATGGCTTTCTTCAGTAGCCAGCCGGTGGCGATCATGCGATTGATCTCGTTGGTGCCTTCGAAGATGCGGTTCACACGGGAGTCGCGGTAGGCGCGCTCGGCGGGATACTCTTCCACGAATCCATAGCCGCCGTAAACCTGCACGGTTTCGTCGACCACCCAGTCGAGCATCTCGGAACCCCAGACTTTGATAATGGAGCATTCGACGGCATATTCCTCGATGGCTTTGCGAATCTGGGAGGCGGCGTCGGCAGCATGTTTGTCGACCTCGGCCAGGGCCACATCCATCATGCCCACAGTGCGGTAGACAGCGGCCTCGCCGGCGTAAATGTATGTCGCCATATTGGCCAGCTTCTCGCGGATCATGCCGAAATCAGCGATGACTTTGCCAAACGCCTTGCGTTGCTTGGCATAGCCAATGGCATTCTGCATAGCAGTGCGCGCGCCACCAATGCAGCCAGCGCCCAGCTTGAAGCGGCCGATGTTGAGAATGTTAAAGGCGATTACGTGTCCCTTGCCGGCTTCGCCCAGCAGGTTTTCGACTGGAACCTGGCAATCATTGAGGATGAGAGGACACGTGGAGGAACCGCGGATGCCCATCTTGTGCTCTTCGGCACCGATGGTGAAGCCGGGGAAATTACGTTCGACGATGAAGGCGGTGAACTTTTCCCCATCAATCTTGGCGAAGACGATGAAGACGTCGGCAAAGCCGGCGTTGGTGATCCACATTTTTTCGCCGTTCAGCACGTAGTGCTTGCCGTCGGGCGAAAGTACGGCGCGGGCGCGGCAATTCAGAGCGTCGGAACCGGAGGAGGATTCGGAGAGCGCGTAGGCTCCAATCCACTCTCCTGTAGCTAGTTTTGGCAGATATTTGTTCTTCTGCGCCTCGGTTCCGAAATAGACGATAGGCAGCATACCGATTCCCACGTGCCCGCCGAAGGAGACGGAAAAGCTGCCGGACTTAGCCATGCGGTCGGCGATGATGGCGGAGGAGACTTTATCCATCTCCATGCCGCCGAACTGCTCGGGAACGTCGACCGAGGTCAGGCCGAGTTCGCTGGCTTTCTTCAGCAACTCGCGGGTGACGGCGAAATCCTTGTGCTCGATTTTGTCAGTGTTAGGGACAACTTCATTGTTGGCGAAGTCTTCGGTGGTTTGCGCGATCAGCCGGTGCTGATCGTTGAAATCTTCGGGGGTGAATACTTCCTCGAGCGGAGAATCCTGGATGAGGAAACTGCCGCCGATGACTTTGTTCTTGCTGAGTGTTGCTGTCGCCATAGATTCTCCATTTACCACAAAGGACCAGGAGCACCACTAAGGTCTACTTCCAGCCTTTGCCGTTCATTGTTGGAAAAGCTCTTACTGCAAGTTCTCAAAAATCCCTGCTGCCCCCATACCCCCACCCACACACATCGTCACGATTCCATAGCGTCCATTGCGCCGCTGGAGTTCGCGCAAGATCGTCGCCGTGAGCTTTGCGCCGGTGCAACCTAGCGGATGCCCCAGGGCCACGGCTCCGCCATTGGGGTTGACCTTCGCGGGATCGAGGGCGGCTTCCTTGATCACTGACAACGACTGTATGGCGAAGGCTTCGTTCAGTTCGATCACGTCGATGTCGGACAGCTTCAAGCCGGCGATCTTCAGTGCTTTGGGTATGGCGAATACTGGACCTATTCCCATTTCTTCGGGCTTATAGCCGGCGGTCGCGAACGAGACGAAGCGCGCCAGGGGTTTTATGCCCAGAGCTTTCGCGCGATCTGCGGACATCACCACAGCCGCTGCCGCGCCATCGGACATTTGAGACGAGTTACCCGCCGTAACGGTGCCTTTGGCATGGAAGGCAGGCTTAAGCGAGGCCAGGGCTTCGAGAGAAGTGTCGGCACGAGGCCCCTCATCGATTTTGAATGTGATCTCCACCCGCTTGGGCTTAGCGCCATTGGGAGTGGTGAAGCTGACGGGCACGGGAACGATCTCGTTATCGAATTTGCCTGCTTGGATTGCTGCAATGGCTTTCTGGTGCGAGTGCAGGGAGAATTCGTCGGCTTGCTCGCGTGAGATGCCGTAACGCTGCGCCAATCGTTCCGCGGTCAAGCCCATGGAAAGGTATGCGTCGGGGTAGTGCTCGACCAGCCAGGGGTTTGCCGAGACCTTGTGTCCCCCCATCGGGATCATGGTCATCGATTCCACGCCGCCTGCCAAGATTACTTCCGCGCCACCCGCCATGATCCTCTCGGCCGCCAAGGCAATCGCCTGCAAGCCGGAGGAGCAGAAGCGGTTGATGGTCATGGCCGAGATATCTACCGGCAGGCCTGCACGCAGAGAAGCGATACGGGCTACGTTCATGCCCTGCTCGGCTTCCGGCATGGCGCAGCCCAGGATCACATCTTCGATTTCCTTAGGATCGACCTGCGGCACACGCTCCAAGGCACCTTTGATGGCCACCGCCGCCAGCTCGTCGGGACGGGTGGCGCGTAGCGTGCCTTTATAGGCTTTGCCGACCGGCGTACGAACTGAACTTGCAATTACGACTTCCCGCATAATGATCCTCTCTCAGAGCAGCACTCCACCCGCCTTTGTTGAAGTTTAATCGCATACCTCATTCAGAAGGCCCTCGCACCACTCTTCGGCTTCGTTTTCCCGTGCCGTATCTTGCGGCATTTCTCGGTACCATGCCTCAAGACTCTTGGGCGAATCACATGCCTTCAACCTATTGCTGGGCAGAGTCGTTCTCATCCTATGTTCCTCCGCGTCCTCTGTGGTGCATCGATCCTCAATTCCTCAGCGGCTTGCCCGTTTTCAGGGTGTGGGCAATCCGTTCCTGCGTTTTCTTCTCGCCGCACAATGATTTGAAGGCCTCGCGCTCCAGATCGAGCAGGTATTGCTCGCTGACTGGCGTGCCCGCCGATACCGCCCCGCCGCAGAGGACTTCAGCCACTTTATTGCCGATCTTGACTTCGTGGTCGGTGATGTACTCGCCCTGTTTCATTAGATGGACGCCGAGCTTCAAGGTCGCCAAGATGCTTTCGCCAGGAGCTGGGATGTCAGCACGGGGCACCGGAGGCTTATAGCCGAGGCGCACCATCTCGAAAGCTAGCGACTTGGCATCGGCCAGCAGGCGTTCCCGGTTCATGACTATCGGGTCGCCGCTGGACAAGAATCCCAGGTGCCGCGCCTCGCTGGCGGAGGTGGAAACCTTAGCCATGGCAACGGTCTCGAAGGCTTTTTTCATGGCTTCCATCAGCTCGACGGATTCGCCCCGACCGTCGGGACGGATGGCCGCCGCGCTATCGACGGCTCGCAGTGTCATCTCCTTGCAGCCGCCGCCACCCGGTAGCAGGCCGACGCCTACTTCAACCAGCCCCATATAGAGCTCGGCGTGCGGCTGCCGCATAGGCGCATGCAGGGCGACTTCGCAGCCGCCGCCCAGGGTCATGCCAAAAGGCGCGACTACGGTGGGTTTTGCGGAAAACTTAATGGCCTGGGTCATGCCCTGGAAGCCGCGGACCATGAAGTCAATCTCGTCCCATTCCTGCTCCTGAATGGCCATCAGCAGGAGCATGATGTTGGCGCCCACGGAGAAGTTTCCGGCGTCATTGGTAATGACGAAGGCGTCGAAGATTTCGCCGGGGCCGCCGGGCTTGAGGGTTTGAGTAATGAGCTGAAGGATGTCGCCGCCGATGGCGTTCATCTTGGAGTGGAATTCGATACAGCCCACGCCATCACCCAGGTCGATTAGAGACGCGCCGGCATTTTTCTTGACCACGCCACCGACATTTTTCTTGGCGACTTCAACCGACCATACGCCCTCGGGCACGTGGACTGGCTTAAAGCTCAAGGTGCAGAGATCGAAGTGAGCCCGACCGGAGGCGGCTTTGGGCGCATCCTGGTACCAGGACTTGGCGCCCGAGCCCAGCAACTTCTCAACATTGGCAGCCACGGGCTTGCCCTGCTTCTTCATCATCTCCACGGTGCGTTCCACGCCGGCTGCGTCCCAAAGCTCAAATGGTCCCATCTCCCAGTTAAAGCCGAGTCGCATGGCGCGATCGATCTCGACGATGGAGTCGCTGATCTCGGGGATACGGTTAGCAGAGTAGGTCCACAAGTCGGAGAGCGTGGTCCACAGGAACTGACCGGCCTTATCGTTTTTTGCGGGACCGCCGCTTTCCACGCCGATCAGCGTGCGTAGACGCTCCCTGGGATCTTCAATGTTTTTGGCAAGTTCGAGCGAGGGGAAGCTGGCCTTTTTGCGGGGGCGGTAGTCCAGCGTTTTCCAGTCAATGCCGAAGCGTTCCTCTCCCTGCGCCGATTTTTGCTTTCGATAGAAGCCGCCCTTGGTCTTATCGCCGAGCAGTTTGCGCTCCAGCATCTGATGGAAGAAATCGGGCAATTTGAGATCGCCGCGCTCATCCTTGACGTTGGCGCTCATGTTGCTGACCACATGACCGAGGACGTCCAGGCCCACCAGATCGATGGTGCGGAAGGTAGCTGACTTGGGCCAACCTACAGCCTGTCCGGTCAGAGCGTCCACTTCTTCGATCGTGAGATCCATCTCCTGCATAACGCGCATCACATTCAGCACGGAAAACGTGCCGATACGATTGCCGACGAAGTTGGGAGTGTCCTTGGCGTGCACGATTCCTTTGCCCAGCCGCACATCGCCGAACTGAGCGATGGCTTCGAGAGCACGCGGATCGGTTTCCGGAGTGGGGATCAGCTCCAGCAGCCGCATGTAGCGGGGTGGATTGAAGAAATGTGTGCCGAACCAGTGACGGCGGAAGTCGTCGGAGAATCCTTCCGCGATTTTGCCTACGGGAAGTCCGCTGGTGTTGGTAGTGATAATGGTGCCCGGCTTGCGGAATTTTTCCACCTGGCGCAGGAGTTCGCGCTTGGCCTCCAGGTTCTCGATCACCGCCTCGACGATCCAGTCGCACTCCGCCAGCCACTTGAGGTTGTCCTCAAAGTTGCCAATGGTGATGAGGCGAGCTAGCCCGGGCTCGAACAAAGCAGCGGGTTTGGATTTCTTGACCGCCTCGAGTCCGGCGGCGGCAATTTTGTTGCGCGCCTCGCCATCGGAATCGGGCAGGACCATATCGAGAAGATAAGAGGGCACGCCGGCGTTGGCGAGGTGAGCGGCGATACGTGCGCCCATGGTGCCGGCGCCCAGAATTGCGACCTTATCAATGCGCTTGATCATGAGATTAGTGGAACTAAAGCATGAGGAGTTCGTCAACCTGCGAGTGAGGCGGACCGGTCAGTGTACAGGAATGGGAAGGCATTGGGTTGCACCCTCGAGATTACAAAGGGACGTGAGCCTTGATCAGGGCGATGGCGAAAGCGACCCAAAAACACGAACGGCGCGCGCCGAAAGATGTGGGGTGAGGATGGCATCGACGCGCGCCTTATTAAGTTGTTTTCAGGGTATCGGACCAGGGCAACAGATGTCAAGTAAGTGATTGAAAAATCGGGAACTTACGTAACGCTGGCGCATATCATGAACAGTGAGGGATGGCAAGTACAGCGCTCACGGATAAGGGTGAGGTGAAGGGCTGGTTGCGAAGAAAAATTTTCCCACAAATTCGCGCTGAAAGAAGCAGGTCCCCACGCGCGACTGAATCGCCGCCAATCGCTTGGCCGGGCTGACAATGCTGGGAGGTCATGTATGGCGGTGGTTCTTCGGTTTAATGCTCCGGGGCGTTTGCCGAAGCTCGCAGGTCCGGGTGGAGATTCAGGTAATCGAGTGCCAGTTGGGCTACCTCGCGTTCGCCTTTGTACGCGAGTTTCTGTGGGGCCTCCTCCAGGGGGAGCCAGAGGGCACGGCGGACTTCGACTCTCATTTCTTCAGAGAGATCGTCGATGCGGCCAGCGCGATAGAGCAGCAAGTAGAAGCTGACGATCTTGAAAACGCGCTCGCCGCCGGCCCACGTACGTACATAGAAATACTTAATGTCGCGGAGCTTGGTGACGATCTCGCCGGTGATGCCTGTTTCTTCGCGTACCTCGCGTATGGCGGTTTGCTCCGGTTTTTCACCGGCATCTACCAGGCCTTTGGGCAGCGCGAATACTGGTTTGGAGGTACTTTTCTTGCCAGAAACCTGGGAATCATCGCGTTTTGGTTCGATGGCAGCTATCGACCAGCCCTCTTTCATAGGCTTTATCAGGACTCCCCCGGCGGAGATTTCGCGCGCCATTCAGTGGAGGCTCCGGTACCGAGTGGGTACGCATGTAACGGCTGGTACAAACATTCCCTTTGAAATCAGCATCCTAAATTGATAGAAGTAGCGGCAGCAAGATGTGGGGACAAGGGCCGTGAATGTATTGGGTAAGCTGGTTCGGGTTTTGGACGCGTTTACTCATGAGCTGACGCGTCCTCGAGTCATTAATTCTGCTTCTGACCCGCAAATTGGTCTGGCTTTGGGCGGGGGCTTTGCGCGCGGCCTTGCCCATATCGGCGTAATTCGCGTCCTGCAGCAGGAAAATATTCCTATCAGTTTTGTCGCAGGCACAAGCGTCGGAGCTGTAGTTGGCGCAGGCTTGTGCTGCGGTTTATCGGCCGACGAGTTAGAGGCAATAGCACTGCGAGTGCGCTTCAAACATTTTGCACGCTGGACAATTTCACGTTTCGGGTTTGCTTCTAACGACCGCATGACCGGTTTCCTGCGGCGCACGCTGAAGTGGATGACTTTCGAGGAGCTGCGGATCCCATTGGCGGTAACCGCCACCGACTTCGTCACCGGCGATGCTGTCGTATTCACGTCCGGCGATGTGATCGATCCAGTGCGCGCGAGTTGCGCGTATCCGGGAATGTTTCTGCCAGTAAACATAAAAGGGCGGCTGCTCGTTGATGGCATGCTATCCAATGCGGTTCCTACTTTGCCGCTGCGCGAGATGGGCGCAAGGCGGGTGATTGCGGTCCACCTCAATGGCGATAGCATGAATCTTAATGGACCGCGGCACATTTTCGACGTCATCGGGCAGTGCTTCTCGATCGCGCAGCAACGCATGAGCAGCGTCTGGAAATCGGAAGCGGATGTGGTGATGAATCCTGACGTGCGTGGATTCAGTTACGACAGTTTTGATCGCTGCGTTGAGTTGATCGCTGCCGGCGAGACGGCTGCGCGCCTGGCGATGCCGACCATTCGCGGCTGGCTCAATGAAACCCCGGCAATAACACTCGGCCCGAAAGCGACGGTGACAACAGCACCGCGGGCCGCCTCCGCACCGGCTACAGGCTTGTAATCACGGTTCCTGTCATTGACCCGGGGCAATGCGGCGAGGCCCGCTCCGGCAGAGTATCTCACCTGGTTGTTCGTTGACGGGCGGTCAACCCCGACTTAGACTGACATTACTGAATCCAACCTGTGGGGAAGTGCCCCTTGCATCGATATCGCGATCCCAGAGAGCTATTGGCGGAAGTACGCAGTGTATTGCGGCAGAATGTGCGGCAGCGCCAACCACGTCTGCAGCCCGTGATGGATCTGCTCTATGAAGGCAGGCATTATCGGTCGGTGGTGCTCTACTTGCAGGCAGCAGGGAACTCGATTGCCATCGCCTTCCGTGGGGTGGGGGAGATGGCGGCCGATTGCATCACTAAGGGCGATGACTGTGATGCTGAATTGCAGGCAGTGCTGGGTTCGACGGGTGCGGCCAGCGGTTTACCAGAAGGCGGGGAGCGCGTGATTGTGCCAGTATCGGTGGGACAGAGCGTGCTGGGTGCGATCAAGGTGCTGGCTGAAGAAGATCACACTCTGTCAGTGGGCGATCAATTGCTGATTCGTGAAATCGCCCGTGAGATCGCCTTATTCCTGACTGGCAAGGGCAAGTACATCCTTCGAAAGCTTGCGGGATACCAGGGGCCAGAGCGCAGGCCGCAGGAATTGTCGCAGGCTGCGTAGTCCTGATAGAGCTCACGGAGTTGCAGCGCACAGGCTCTGACCGCAAGATCCGTCGACTCCGCGCCCGCGACCCGCAAAATGCGTGGGTCAGAAAAACCAAGCGGGCGCTGCGCTCAGGATAACAACGATAGTTGCCGGTTAGCGCTTCAGGCTGACCAGCTGATTGACCAGCTCCGAGTAATCCTTCTTCTCAACTCCATGCACCTGCCGGTTGTATTCGTCCACCTTGGAGGAATAGTTCATGGAGCAGAACTTGGGGCCGCACATGGAACAGAAGGCAGCCTTGTAGTAGTCATCGCCGGGCAGGGTTTCATCATGCATGGAGCGCGCTGTCTCCGGATCAAGAGAAAGAGCGAACTGCTTCTCCCAATCGAAGGTATACCGGGCATAGCTAAGAGCGTCGTCGCGATCGCGGGCGCCGGGACGGTGGCGGGCAACGTCGGCGGCGTGGGCAGCGATCTTGTAGGCGATTATGCCGTCCTTGACGTCTTTTTCGTTGGGTAAGCCGAGGTGCTCTTTGGGAGTGACGTAACAGAGCATGGAAGCGCCGTACCAGCCGATCATGGCGGCACCGATTGCTGAGGTGATGTGGTCGTAGCCGGGGGCAATGTCGGTGACTAGGGGGCCGAGCGTGTAGAAGGGAGCTGCATCGCACATCTGGACTTCCTTATCCACCTGCTCCTGAATCTTGTCCATGGGGATATGGCCTGGGCCTTCAATCATGACCTGAACGTCCTGCTTCCAGGCAATGCGAGTGAGTTCGCCCAGGGTCCTCAGTTCGGCAAATTGGGCTTCATCGCTGGCATCGGCGACACAGCCAGGGCGCAGGCCATCGCCGAGTGAGAAGGAAACGTCAAACTTCTTGAAGATTTTGACGATATCTTCGAAGCGTTCGTAAAGGAAATTCTGCTTGTGGTGATGAGCCATCCACTGCGCCAGGATTGCGCCTCCGCGGCTAACGATACCGGTGATGCGCTTCGAGATCATGGGCAGGTACTGAATGAGCACTCCAGCGTGGATGGTCATGTAATCCACGCCCTGTGCCGCCTGCTCTTCGATCACCTCGAGCATGATATCGGCGTTCAGATCTTCGACGCGCTTAACGCGAGCGATGGCTTCATAGATCGGCACCGTGCCAATTGGCACGGGTGAGTGACGCAGAATCGCTTCGCGAATTTCATGGATGCCGCCGCCGGTGGAAAGGTCCATTACGGTATCGGCACCGTAATGCACAGCAGTGTGCAGCTTGCGCAGTTCTTCCTCCACATGGGACGTGACGGCGGAGTTGCCGATATTGGCGTTGATCTTGCACGTGGACGCCACGCCGATGCACATGGGCTCGAGCTCGGGATGATTGATGTTGGCGGGAATGATCATGCGTCCGGCGGCAACTTCGTCGCGAACCACGGTAGGATCGAGCCGCTCGCGTGTGGCCACAAACTCCATTTCGTCGGTGATTATGCCGCGGCGGGCATAGTGCGTCTGTGAGACGTTGTCATCGCCGGTACGCGCTGCTTCTTCCTGGCGCTTGCGGATCCATTGGCTGCGGGGCTTCTGAATCCAGGCGCTGCCGTTTCCGTTGTTGCCATTATTATTGGGATCGGGATGCGACATGAAATTTCCCTCGGGAGCTTCCAAAACCACGATTATACGCCGCGAATACCGCCCTATAGAGTATGGACAATGGCGTGTGATTCTTGACCCTCGGCTTCAGCGCGAGTAGATTCGTTGTGTCCCCGTCCGGAGTAGTATGAGAAATCGATACATCCGTTTTGGGCTCGCTATTACTGTCATTCTCGTCGCCTTGGGCTACCTTGCGTGGACGGGAGTGCAGGAGAGTAAGAGCTACTACGTGACCATCAAAGAGTTAAATGCGATGGACAATAGCCGCTACAGCAAACGGCTGCGAGTGGCGGGCAACGTTGTGCCGGGTTCAATTCAGCGGCGGGGATCCCACCTGGAATTTACTTTGCAGGAAGAAGGGAGAACCTTGCCGGTGGTTTACAACGGAACCGAAGCTCCTCCCGATACCTTCAAGGATGATTCACAGGCGCTCGCTGAGGGCCAGTTTGGGCGGGATGGCGTTTTTCATGCCAAGCAGATTCAGGCTAAGTGTGCTTCGAAATACGCTCCTCAGCAACAGCGAGCCCCGGGAGAACCCGCAAAGCCGGCGTCGACTGGTAATAATCCGCAGAGGGCGAATGCCGCCGTTCCAGCAGCTCAGGGAAGCTGAAGCGTCTCGCAGGCTTATCGTGGCGAATCAAACCAAGTAATGCTGGAAACTGTAACAGGCTGCTGACAGCGGATCTGTACGCGCGCAAATTTGCGAGTACCTACGGAGCCTAACAGGGTTTCGCCGCTGAACATGAGTTGCCGGCCGCTGATTCCCACCTCATCCAGTGGATAAGCGTTGTTCTGAGAGTCGAGTAGCTGCACCTCGGGGATTACGACCGCACCATTGGGCAGTTGCAACCCGAACTGGTCGTTGCTCGCCAGAAGATCGTTGCTGACAGTCATATCGAGGTGCTGGAAGCGGCCTTTAGTGGCTACCAGGGGCCTGGGAGGGGTGACAGTCACCCAATCGGAAGCGATTGGAGTGGGGCGTTCGGCGACTACGCCTTCGCGGACATGCTTCTGGCAGGCGGCTGTAAATAGAATCACCGCCAGCAGCACGAGACTTGCGCCAGTCCTGAAATCTCTGATCACGTTGGAAATTCTATCCGGAGCGGCTCCGAAGTACCGCGTTACCATGGTGCGAAGCTGGCATAGCGCTGTGGTAGTTGTCCCCTCGGAAAATGTGCCGCGAGAGCAATAAAAGTGCGCTTTGGGCTGAAGGCACAATAGAATCGTGGCGGTGACTTCCCCTCCCGAACTACCGAATACAGTGGTCCTGGAGAATGTCTCGAAGCTCTACGGCCGCTTTGCGGCGCTGCGCTCGGTGAGCGCTCGCTTCGCGGCGCGGCACCTTTATGTCGTGCTAGGAGAAAACGGAGCAGGCAAGTCGACTCTGCTGCGCGTGATCGCGGGGCTGATTGAGCCGTCGCACGGCAACGTGACAGTTCTGGGTTCGACCAGCCTTCACGACGTGAATGGACGCATGGGTTACATGGCCCATGCCCCCATGCTTTACGACGAACTTTCCGGAATGGAAAATCTGCAATATTTTGCGCGGCTTTATGGAGTGGGGGAGGCAGCGTGCGAGCAGGCGATGCGGACGGTGGGTTTGGATCCGCAGCTGAACCGCCGCGTAGGGCAGTATTCGCAGGGGATGCGGCAGCGTCTCTCGCTGGCGCGAGCTATTCTGAACAACCCTCAGCTCATGCTGCTGGATGAGCCCTTCTCGAATGTGGACAGCGAATCCTCGCAGGAGATGATCCGCCTGCTTGAGCAGAGGCGCGACTCGGGAGCGACAATTATTCTGGTGACGCACCAGGCGGCTCTGCTGGAGAGCTCGGCTGACGAATGGATTTCCATGTCGGCGGGAAGGATTGTTGCCCAGGACACACGAGGCCGCGGCGCAATGGCTGGGCTGCCACTGACACAATTATGAGCGCATTGATCGCCGTTCTCCGCGTCACGTTAACCAAAGACCTCCGCCTGGAGTGGCGCTCCAAAGACGCAGTCAACGCCATGCTGTTCTTTGCGCTGCTGGTGGTAGTGATTTTCAGCTTCTCATTTGATTTGTCAGCGGAGGAATCGCGACAGATTGCTGGCGGTCTGATCTGGGTGGCACTGCTTTTTGCGGCGGTGGTGGCATTGAATCAGACGTGGGCGCGCGAGCTGCGAAACCAGGCATTGGACGCGTATCGAGTATCGCCGGCGCCTGCTGAGTCTCTGTTCCTGGCGAAGGTGATCGGCAATTTTCTGTTTGTGACCGTGCTGGAATTGCTGATGACACCGATGTTCGTGGTGTTTTACAACCTGCGCAGCGTGCGACCGGTGCACGAATTGGTGCTCGTTTCCGCCCTGGGGAATTGGGCGCTGGTGGTGAATGGGACATTTTTTGGGGCGATGTCGATGCGCACCCGCAGCCGCGAAGTTATGCTGCCGCTGATCCTGTTTCCGATATCGATTCCAGCGCTACTGGCGATGGTGAGCGCCACGACTGCTACGTTGACGGGAGAAGCCTCGCCGCGGCTCTCGCTCGTCTTCCTGCTGGTTTACGATATAGTCTTCACGATCCTCGGATTGTTGCTCTTCGATACGATTTTGCAGGCGGAATGAAACCGGCATTCACCATCTTCGCCCTGATCACGCTCTTGCTGCTTTCGTATGGACTTTACCAGGCGCTGGTAGCCGCGCCCACGGAAGCCACGATGGGCAATGTGCAGCGCATCTTCTATTACCACGTGCCTTCGGCGTGGACCGCGCTGCTGTGCTTTCTGGCGAATTTCGCAGCGTCGTTGTGGTTTCTGGCGCGGCGAAGCCCGCAGGCGGACGCGGTGGCGGTTTCGACGGCCGAAGTTGGAGTGGTGTTCTGCACAGTTGTGCTTTTGACCGGCCCGTTGTGGGCTCGGCCGGTGTGGGGGATCTGGTGGGCATGGGACGCGCGCCTCACCAGCACGCTCGTGCTCTGGCTGATCTACGTCGGCTATCTGATGCTCAGGAAGTTTTCCGTAGGTGGACCGAATCCGGTGCTGGCGGCTGTGTTTGGTGTGTTTGGCGCACTCAATGCGATATTTGTGTTCATGGCGATCCGCTGGTTTCGGACGCAGCATCCTCAGCCGGTGTTTGGTGGGGGTCCGAAGTCAGGCATCGATCCGCAAATGAAATATGCGCTCATGGTCAACTGGGTGGCGTTTTTGGCGCTGGCCGGACTACTGATTTGGCTTCGCTACACGCTGGAGCGGGTGCGACAAAGAGTTGAGGAGGCGCACGCCATGAAGTCGCTGGTAGAGCCTGAAGTGAGGATCCGGAGATGAAATTTCTTTATGCAGCGTACGCGGTGACCTGGCTGGTGCACATTGTTTATCTGGTTATTTTGACCCGGGGATTCCAGCGGGTGAGGGATGAAGCGGAAGAACTGGCGCGCAAGTAAGAATGCTCAAGTGAGATTGCCGGAAAACAGCAAACAAGAGCGTCTCGCGGATACTCGCCGCCTGATCGGAGGCGGCGCCGATTTGGAAATGGTGCTCTTGTTCTTCCGAGAAGCCACACGGTCCGATCGGTTTCGCAGCGATTTGGAGCTTCGAGCTAATGCTTGGAAAGCTCTGCGCGAAATCGCAGCTTCCCAAGATCCAAGTCTTCCGAGAATCGTTGTTGACGGAGACCCTGAGTAGTCTCTCTTCAGTCCCGATGCAACGGTACGCGCTTGCTCAGATCCATTTCTTTGTAGCCAGACGGGATCTGGAAGGCTGAGTCGTCTACCGGGAGGGTCTTCATCTCGATTACGATCATCTCGGTCCGGCTGTCGCTGGCCTTGCCGCGATGATCGATGCTCTTGGTGACGGTAATTCTCTTTAGCGGAAATCCCTGAATCTTGGACTTCTCCTCGCGAATGATGCGGTCGAGTTGGTCGTCGCCGGAGGTTGGTGGATCCTGCTTGAGCCAGAGGCGAAGGCCGGGTTCCTGAAGGACCGAAGTTGTCCAGATATCTTCGTCCACGGTGGTGTTGATGGTATCGGTGCCGGCCAGCTCTATCCGCACGCGATAGCTGGTGCGGTAGCGGTAGTGGCGCGTGGGCAGGCCGGCGACCATCTCACCTTTCTCGTCGAGCAGCTTTACGATTTTCGGCTCTTCGAAGTGCACTTTCATCTGCCAGCGCATGCGGCGCATCAGATCGGCCATGCCGGAAACCATGCTATCCGCGTCCCAGAGAGCAAATGTCTTGCCGTCGGGATCGACGAGGTAGACGGTCTTGCCTTCGTCGGTAGAGAGCAGATACCGGCCTTTGCCTAGTTCAGGCAGTTCACTTTCCAGAAAATCCACGCGTGCCTTCCTGCCGCTGACGAGAGCGCGAACCTTGATGTCGGCCGTATGATCAGGATCTTCGGCGGTTACCGTTCGGGTTTCGGCGGTATAGGTGACCCCGGCTACGCTGGGCAGAGCTAATGCTGCGGTCAAGATGAACGTGCTGATCCAATGGGGCATCCGGGCAACCTCCGAGGTCGCGACTATTCATTGGTAAGATGCGCTTGCATGATCGTACACGAGAATGGCTTCGGTTATGATGGGGCCGATCGCGATGGCATCGGTTACACAAGCAATTGAGCCTGGTCCGGCGCGCGGGCAGATCGAGGCACTTTGGCGTGCGCTCCGATTTAACCCGCTGGCGACGGTGGGAGCTCTGTTCATCCTGGTCTTCGTGATGTTCGCGCTCTTTGCGCCCTGGATTGCGCCCTATGATCCATCGCAGATCGAGCTGCCGGCGAGGCTTTTGGGACCTTCCACGCGGCACTGGCTGGGCACGGACGAACTGGGGCGTGACATCCTGTCGCGCATCATCTTCGGGGCGCGAATCTCCATGCTGGTGGGAGCCAGTGTTGTCGCCGGATCGCTGCTGCTCGGCTTATTGGTGGGATGCACCGCGGGATACTATGGGGGCCGCATCGACCGGTTTGTGAACATCATTATGATGAACGCGTTTCTGTCGTTCCCCGGGTTCCTGCTGGCGATCGCGTTCGTGGCGTTTCTTGGGCCGGGGCTGGTTAACCTGATCCTCGCGCTGATCATTGGAGGGTGGGTAGGTTACGCGCGGCTGGTGCGTGCACAGGTATTAGCAACCAAAGAGAGAGAATACGTAGAAGCGGCGCGGGCGATCGGAGCAGGGGACTTCTGGATCATCACTCGCCACATTCTGCCGAACATGATTCAGCCAGTGATTGTGCAAGCCGCGATTGGCATGGCAGGCGCGATTCTTGCAGAAGCCACGATGAGTTTTCTGGGATTGGGAGTAGCTCCGCCGACGGCAAGTTGGGGTTCAATGCTGAATGATGGCCGGTCACACCTCTTCGATGCTCCTCACCTGGTAATTTTTCCTGCCATCACAGTGATGTTGGCGGTGCTGTCCTTCAACTTCATTGGTGACGCGCTGCGAGACTACCTTGATCCACGGTCGCGCATCGAGGCGGGCCTGTAAACGGACGGTCACCTGCAGGGAACAGATCAAATTGTTCTCGAGATTTCCTCGGCGGACCCTGCCAACTATTCGAAGCGAATCTTGTCGTTCTGCACAATGGAGTGCTTCTTGAAACGGGCATCGTTGGGGGAAGGGAAATCAATCCGATAGTGGGCACCGCGGCTCTCTTCGCGGACGAGAGCGGACCTGGCGATCAGCAGGCCAGTCTGCAGGATGTTTTGAGCTTCGTGGGCGCGGCGCGTGTTCTCGCGAGGCAAGCAGGCACGGAGGTGATCGAGCTGGGAAATGGCTTTCTTCAGGCCGTCGCCGCTGCGAACGATCCCCACATCCCGCCACATGATTTCCTGCACATGGCGGATCACTTCTTCCGCGGCTTTGCCGGACTGAGGCTGATTGGTTACAGCGGCGGACTCGGCTGGAGGTTTACCAGTTGAGCCTTCAGAAGTCGCATGACTGGCGGGTTTGACTTGCTCCTGCATAGAGTGGCCGGCGCGTGCGCCATACACCAGCCCTTCGAGCAGAGAGTTGCTGGCCAGGCGATTGGCTCCATGAACTCCAGTGCAGGCTACTTCTCCCGCAGCAAAGAGGCGGGGAAGGCTGGTACGGCCGTCAAGATCGGTGCGCACACCACCCATGGCGTAATGGGCGGCGGGTCGGACGGGGATGAGATCGGTGGTGATGTCGATGTTGTACTGCAAGCAGGTTTGATAGATGCGAGGAAAGCGTTTTTTGAGTGCTTCGCCATTCTTGTGAGTCAGGTCGAGATAGACAACTGGATCTTTGCTGCGGCTGACTTCCAGTTCGTGGGCGATAGCGCGGGCAACTACGTCGCGCGGCGCGAGCTCGGCCATGGGGTGGTACTTGGGCATGAAGCGCACCATGGCTTCGTTGCGCAAATAGGCGCCCTCGCCGCGCAAGGCTTCAGAAAGCAGGAAGCGGGCCGCAGCTTTGAGGTAGAGCGCGGTGGGGTGGAATTGCACGAATTCCATGTCGCTGATTTCCGCCCCAACGCGGTAGGCCATGCCTACACCGTCGCCGGTGGCGACTGCGGGATTAGTGGTCTCGCGGTAGACATGGCCTAAGCCGCCGGTGGCGAGCAGAACGGCGGAGGCGAGCACGGGATGGGGCACGCCTTTTTCGGTGAGCAATGTGAGGCCGGCGACCTGTCCATTTTCGAGCAAAAGATCGGTGGCAAACTCGAACTCGCAAAAGGCAACGTTATGCAGGGATTTCGCCTTGAAGTAGAGGGCACGGGCGATCTCCTGGCCGGTAGAATCGCCATGGGCGTGCAGAATACGATTGCGGCTATGCGCGCCTTCCCGGGTGAAGGCGAGCTTGGTTCCGGCGCGGTCGAACTGGGTGCCCCAGGCGATCAGCTCTTCAATGCGTTCCGGGCCTTCCTCCACCAGTACCCGAGCAGCATCGACGTTGCAGAGCCCATCGCCCGCATTGAGGGTGTCCTGCAAATGCAGGCCGATTTCGTCTTCGTCGCTGAGCGCGGCTGCGATTCCTCCCTGTGCGTACTGAGTTGCGGACTCGGTGAGCTCGAGTTTGGCCAACACCAAAACCTGACCAGCGGAGGCGAGCTCGATGGCAGCGCGCATTCCGGCGACGCCTGCGCCCACAACTACAAAGTCGGTTTCAGCGGGAACGTTTTTCATTCGGGCGGGAATCTTAGCACCCAGCTGGGCGCGCCGCCTCCTACGGTATGATGGACGCGTGATCCGCGTCGACATCAACATACCATCCCGTGCATATCCGGCGCTGATTGAGAGCGGTTTGCTTCGCCGCAGCGGAACACTTCTGCGAGAGATTTTTCCCGAACGTCAGTCTGTGATGGTGGTAACTGTGGCGG
The DNA here is from genome assembly GCA_035624455.1 of Terriglobales bacterium. NCBI lineage: Bacteria > Pseudomonadati > Acidobacteriota > Terriglobia > Terriglobales > Terriglobales bacterium. The sequence goes on along the minus strand of DASPRM010000157.1, from coordinate 59,454 downwards.
CGGTGCGCAGGCGCTGGGGGAAGCAACTTGCGAGCGCGCTGAAAAAAGGGAAGTTTGTGCCCAGCTTTATTGAGATGCCCGATGGCGAGCGTTTCAAGACGTTGAAAACCGTCGAGGGCGTGGCGGAGAAATTGTTAAAGGCGAGTGCGGATCGCAAGTCCATCTTAGTGGCGTTTGGCGGCGGAGTGGTCGGCGATGTAGCGGGATTGCTGGCCTCGCTCTACATGCGTGGTTTGGATTTTGTTCAGGTGCCAAGCACGCTGCTAGCCCAAGTGGACGCTGCCGTCGGGGGAAAAACCGGGGTTGACCTGCGCCAAGGCAAGAACCTATTGGGAACGTTTCACCACCCGCGACTGGTGGTGATCGACCCGCAGCTACTTTCGACGCTGCCGGAGCGCGAGTTTCGCGCGGGATTGTTCGAGGTGCTGAAGTGCGGGGTGATCCGCGATCCCGCGATTTTTGAATTCATGGAGCAGAATCGCGAACTCATTCTGAGGCGCGACGCAGCCAGCCTGGAGCGAGTAATCAGCGCGAGCGTGAAGGTGAAAGCTGACGTGGTGGCGGCGGATGAGCGCGAGTCTGGATTGCGGCGGATTCTGAATTTCGGGCACACGCTGGGACATGCGCTCGAGGCCGAAACCGGATATCGAAAAGTGCTTCACGGCGAGGCGGTGGCGTGGGGAATGGTGGCAGCCACGATGATCGCCGAAGAGCGAGGCAGGCTGGACAAAGAGGCGGCACGCCGGATCATATCCGGTGTGCAAGGCTACGCCATGTGGCCGAAGTTCGAAGTCCCAGCACGGAACATCTACCGTCGCCTCGCGCACGATAAGAAAACGCTCAATGGAGTCGTGCATTTTGTCCTACCCACTGGAATCGGAAGCGTCGATATCGCGTGCGATGTGCCGGAGCGCGTGGTGATGCGGGCGATCGAGCAGTCGCAGGCGCTCACGAAGGCAGTTTGAGTGTCGACTTCCACTGAAAATCAGAAGAGAGCCACAGTGGTTGGGGCTACTCCCGAAGGAGCGAAGGATCGTGAAGCTGCGGCGCGGGCGGTGCGCGAGATGTTCACTTCGATTGCGCCGCGCTACGACCTGCTGAATCATATCCTCTCGTTCAACGTCGACCGCACATGGTGGCGGCGGACGGCCCGCAATTTTGGAGCGGTGCTGATCCGTCCGGGAGCACGGCTGCTGGACCTATGTTGCGGTACCGGCGATATGAGCTTCGCTCTACTGAGGGAGGCGAAGAACAAGGGAGGGTTGCCCCTTGTTTTGGGTGCGGACTTTTCCCATGCCATGCTGCAGCGAGCCAAGACAAAGGGCCAGGGGACGGGGATTCGGTGGGTGGAAGGAGATGCGTTACGGCTCCCTCTGGCTTCGGATTCGGTAGATCTGGTCACAGCGGCTTTCGGATTTCGCAATCTGGCCGATTACGACGCGGGCCTGTCGGAAATTTATCGAGTGTTGCGCCATTCCGGGGAAGTGGGGATTCTGGATTTTGGCGAACCGAAAGGGCTGATGGGTAGTTTGTACCGTGGGTATTTCCGGCACGTGTTGCCCAAGTTAGGCACGATGATTTCGGGCGTGAAGGGGCCGTACGCGTACCTTCCGGCTTCGGTGGCACGTTTTCCGGCGCCCGAGGAGATTCTGGGACGGATGCGAGACATCGGATTCCACTATGTCTCGTGGACACCGTACACATTCGGGATTGCGGGGCTGTATCGGGGGAAGAAGGGGAAAGTATCCGGTGACGTGTGAGGACGTGAAATAAGAATTCCCTGTGGCCCCAAAAAACATAGGTGCTTCGCCCGCGGGCGGGGCTCAGCACGGCTCCTCAATTAACTATTTCCGGAACGGATGTGCAGCAATCATGGGCTAGCGAATCTTCAAGCGCGGGAGCGGGCTGCCTCTTTGGTTTTGGCTTCCAGGTTGCGAGCGAAGAGCCGGGATTCCTCCTCGGTGCGGAAGCTGTCGAGAAGGGCATCTTCGACCGTGTACTGAATCACCCGCGAATAGTCATCGCCCAGGAATTTCTGCAGGCGGGTGGTATCCATCGTGTAGGAGCCGATCATGTAGGGGAAGGCTTCAGGCGGAACCCCGGAGATACCACGGTTCCAGTAGTGCCTGAGAGCGGCTCGGCACAACCATTTGCCCGGCAGTTGCACGATTTTCTGCCCAGAGATGCGGGCGCAATCCTGGATCGTCAAGGGATAGCCGCGGCCGGCGACATTGAAGATCAGTAATTCGTTTCCCTTGCCGGGCTGGCGCAGGATATATGTCAGCAGCCGGGCGACGTCATCCACGTGAACAAACTGAAGTTTGTTGTGAAGGTATTCTTCGCCGCGGGGGAGAAGCATGGGCAGACGCTCTCCACGTTCTCGCATTTTCTCGGCTCGGGGAGCATTGCCAGTGGGAGTGCCGCGCAAGGCCCCGACCATATAGTTCTGCATGGAGGCGCCGGTGAAAATGTGGGGTCGAAGCAGGTAGGTGGTGCAGCGGGCAAGATTTCCTGCCCGGTGGCGAACCACATCATCCGCTTCCTTCTTGTGGATCGCGTAGGGCAGCGTGTGAGCGGCCAGGGGATGGGTCTCGCGCACTGGCCCAGGGGTCTGAGGGCCGTAGGCAGAAACACTGCCGATAAAGATGAATGTCTCGACTTGGCCTCCGCTGCGGTTGACTTCTGTTATCGCCTCCATCACACGTGCAGTGCCAGCGACGTTGATCTGCCACATGCGATTCAAATCGAGCACCCCGGTGCGCAGGGGATCAAGCACGAACGCCAGATGAACGACGGAGCGGGCGCCGGAATCGCGCAGCAGCCGCACCATCTGCTGACAGGACGATTCGAGCCCGAGATCCATGGCTTCAAAGCGGGCGAGAGAATCGCTACGGGGCGGGTACATATCCACACCAATCACGTCAAACCCGGACAACTGCCGGAGTAACCGGAGTCCAAGATTGCCTGAGACCCCGGTCACAATGACGGTGGGTTTGGTGGCGCTGGTCACTTGGATTGTGTTGCAGGCTCCTTGGGAGCAGCGGGTTTGGCTGCGGTTGGCCCAGTGGAGGCGGCTTTTGAAGCACTCGGCTGAGACACCGAGCCTTCCGCTGGTGGATGCTGTTGCGGAATGTGGAAATAGGCCTCGTTTAGCTCGGTCTTCACGCCGGAAGTAAGGGACTGCATTTCGGCAGTGAACTTCTCCTGTGACAGGTTGGCCTCGATCTCCGGCTTCACCTGGTCCAGGGGAAGGGTGCGCTTGGATTCGAGACGATAGATATAAGCTCCAATAGTCTCTGGAAGCACCTGGGAAACTTCGCCGGGCTTGAGGTCGAACACGGCAGCCTGGCTGGCGGGTACGGACTGACGTCGCCATGCGGGAATGGTGGTAGGCGGAGGAGTCTTGAAGCCGGCGGCCTCGAAGACCTCTTTCTGGAGCTTGTCAAAATCTTCGCCCGCGGCAGCGCGGGCGCGAATCTTCTCGGCGTTGGCGGAAAATGCAGCCTCATCCGGTTTGTCGTCGGGTTTGGCATCGGAGCGGTTCTTGGGAAGGAAGATGCGCTTCAGCGTGACTTCCTGGTATTGAGACTCGTGATCCTTGTAGTACTGAGCGACCTGTTCAGGGGTGGGTTTGGCCTGCTCCTGAAGCTCCTTCAGCAGCTCTTGAGCTACCACCTGCATGCGGATGAAGCGCATGACTTCCTCGAGGCGGGTACCCTGATCGAGCCCTCGCTTCTTAGCTTCAGCCGAAAAGACCAGCGCCCGGGTGTAATCTTCGCCGAGTTTTTGTTTGGCTGCGGGAGGAAGATTGGGCTTAAGGGCGTCAGCAAGGCGTTCGAACTCAGCGCGGGTAACGGTAGTCTTGCAGTCAGAAGATGCGGTGCCAGCCGATTTCAGATCGCAAATCCCAGTTACTGTGATGACTGCGGCATTGGGAGGAACCTCAAAAGCAGGGGCGGCCGAGTCTTTGTTGGAGCCCGCCGGGCCGAAGTTGGGCGAGGAGGACGCTGCCGGCGGCGTGGTCTGGCTCCCGCTTGCTTTGGGAGCGGGTTTGGCCCCCTGCTGGCAGACGGCAAGGGTCGAAGTGAGGAGGAGTAGTAGACCCAAAAATCGCATTCTCAATTGTCTCCGATCGTGAAACACAACTAGGGTGGAGAGGCCATCGTAGCACATCTGCGCCTCGATTTCGGAAGCGCCAGGCCGGGTTTCTGGCGGGTTTGGCTTGGCTGCTTCAGTGGCGAACAGGGATAATCAGAAGAGCTATGTCCGACACGACCACGCTCACGAGCAGCGCGATGCACACGGAGAAACGCTCCGTGGCGCAGAACTCAGTGTGGGCGGCGATTGCGGTCACAGTGCTGAAGATTGTGGTTGGTTTAAGCACGGGCAGCTTGGGCATACTCTCAGAAGCTCTACATTCTGGACTCGATTTGGTGGCCGCAGTGATCACGCTGATGTCGGTCCGAGTGTCGGACAAGCCGGCGGATGCGGAGCATCAGTACGGCCATGGCAAGATCGAGAGCTTCTCCGCCTTTCTGGAAACCGGGCTGCTGCTGCTCACCTGTGCCTGGATCATCTGGGAAGCCATCAAGCGCCTGTTCTTTCACATGGTGGAGATCGAACCTTCGCTGGCGGCGTTCGCGGTCATGGCACTCTCCATGGTGGTGGACTGGTGGCGATCACGGGCTCTACAACGAATTGCGGATAAGTATGACAGCCAGGCGCTGCAGGCGGATGCGCTACATTTCCGAACCGACATCTGGTCAAGCGCAGTGGTGATTCTGGGACTGGCACTGGTTTGGGTGGGTGAGCGTTTCCAACTCGCGTGGCTGGAAAGAGCCGATCCGATCGCAGCCTTGTTTGTGGCGGGAGTGGTGATCTCGGTGAGTTGGCGCCTGGCACGGCAGACCACTGATGCTCTGCTGGACGCTGCTCCCAAAGGTGCGCGAGGCAAGGTAATCGAGGCGGTTTCCGGCGTTCCGGGGGTGCTGGAGGTGGACCGGGCTCGAATTCGGCGGTCAGGCAACCGCTACTTTGCGGATTTGTCGGTGGCCTTGAGCCGCAATGTCACGTTTCAAAAATCGGAGGAGGTGGTGGGAGAGGTGACGGCAGCAGCGCGCCGCATTCTTCCGGATGCCGACGTAGTGGTGCACTCGTTGCCGCGGGCGGTACGCGGCGAAAACATCTTTGATCGCATCCGTGCCGTGGCTGCGCGGCATAACCTGGGAGTGCACGACATCAGCATTCAGGACTTGCATGGCAGACTGCACGTAGAGCAGCATCTGGAGATGCAGGAGACTCTTCCGCTGAAACAGGCGCATGACCGGGTAACGCAACTCGAGGAGGAGATACGCGAGCAGATTGGGGAGATCTCGACCATTTTGACGCACATTGAGAGTGAGCCTGCAACTATCGAGACCGGGGATGAACTGGTGCAGAATGCAGCCCTGGAACGCAAGCTCAAGGAGATCGCTCCTCAATTTCAGGAGGTCAAGGACGTTCACGAAATGCAGTTCAAGCGAGTAGGCGGGAAGCTCTACGTTTCGTGCCATTGCACCATGGAGGACGACCTTCCCTTGTCGCGCGTTCACGAAGTGATGACGGCCATGGAGACACGCTTCAAACAGGAAGCGCCTGGATTGTTTCGGGTGCTGATTCATCCGGAGCCACAAACGGACAATCGGCGTTGAAGTGAAGAATGGACAACCCCAAAACCGAGGACCAGCGCAAGGTCAGAAATGTGAATTGATGTACGAGAGGGGATTGAATGGTCAAGGCGTCTGCCAGTTGGACAGATAACGACCGATTTATCGCCGAGGCGAGCAGCGGTCATGCAATTGTGGTGGACGCGGGCAGCGAGAAGACTGCTAATAGTCCCGTGGACCTGGTGCTCATCGGGTTATGCGCCTGCACGGCCTACGACGTAGTAAACATTCTGCGGAAGAAGCGCGAAGCGTTCACGCGGGTGCAAGTAAGTGCCGAAGGGGAGAGGGCCAAAGATCCACCCATGGTGTACACGGACATACGCTTGCTGTATCGGGTAACTGGTCCAGTATCGCGAAAGGCAGTGGAGGATGCGGTGCGACTCTCGAAAGAGAAATACTGTTCTGTCTCAGCCATGCTGGAGAGGACTGCGAAGATCACGACGCAGGTGGAGCTGTTGGGAGATTGAATATTGTTGTTTAGTGTAGGATTGCTGGCATTGTGCATGCTATGAAGCCGAGGAAGGTCGTTGTATTCACTCAGCCGGGCTGACCGCCCTGCCACACGATCAAGGCCTACCTCTCGGAGAGAGGTATCGAATACGAAGACCGCGATGTTTCCGCCGATCCCGCAGCAGTCGAAGATTTGGTCTACAAATACAACAGCCGCTCTACGCCCACCCTGGTGGTTGGGGATGAGGTATTGATCGGATTTGACCGCGACGAAATCGATCAGGTCCTATCGAAATAATCCACATCCCGTGCGCGGCTATCTGTTCATTGCCGCAGCGACACTGTGCTGGGGAGTCTCCGCAAGCCTGGGGAGAGCTGCTTTCACGGGACGGCTTACCTCGGGCAAAGGGCTTCCAGCGATCGATCCTTTGATCCTGGCGCAAAGCCGGACCACCATTTCGCTCCTGGTATTGGCGCCTATTCTGCTGTGGCGTCGGGGGAGAGCGGGATTGCGATTCTCTGGCGTCGACCTTGCTCGCGCGTTGGCACTGGCGATTTTCGGGATGGTGGCATCGAACTACTTCTACTATCTGGCTATTCAGAAAACAAATGTAAGCACCGCAATTGTGCTGCAGTACACGGCTCCGGTATGGGTCTTGCTGTACATGGTGCTGCGAGGCCGGCAGCGGGCGACGTTGATGAAGGTGATTTCGGTGGCGCTGGCGATTGTGGGGATTAGCTTGGTAATCGGCTTGTTTCACGAGGGTGGTTTTCGAATGGATACCCTTGGACTGATTGCCGCAGAGGTGGCAGCGTTTTCGTTCGCTTTTTACAACGTGTACGCGCCTAGCCTGCTGGATCACCACGACCGCTGGAAAGTGCTCTTGTATGTATTTGTTTGGACAGCTCTCTTCTGGATGGTGATCAATCCGCCGTGGAAAATCATGGCTGCGCACTATTCGGGAGCGCAGTGGCTGTTTCTGGCGGTGTTTGCGGTCATGTCGATTCTACTGCCGTTTTCGTTTTATTTTGCCGGGCTGCAGAATCTGGATCCAACCAGGGCGATCGTGACTAGTTGCCTGGAGCCGGTGTTCTCGATCCTGATTGCGTTTTTTGCTCTCGGAGAGACGATGCGGGGCAGCCAGATTGTCGGGATCGTGCTGGTGCTGTCGGCTACGGTGCTGGTGCAGTTGCCAGAGAAGCAGGATGCGGCGGTGGTGGTAGAGCCGATCGAATAGACTGTTGTGCTCCGACGGAACCAACCGGATCAGTGTGGTCGGCTAGCGCGACACATACCTATCTTGCATTGAAGCAAAGCGGATCAAGTCCCGACAGCAACTGGGTGGAGCAGGGCTTAACGCCTGCATGGAAGAGCCGTAGAAGATCCGGGCTTCAGCCCCTGAGGGAACCCTGCGCCGTACAAAAGAGCGTCCCTCAGCGGCAAAAGCCGCTCTTTACCTCTTCATAAATGCAGGGCTGAAAGCCCTGCTCCACCCAAACCTTGTCCCGAAGACGAATAGTCAGGGGCCGCGACATAACATCTTGTGCAGTTCACGACAATTGCCGATTGCATATCAAGACAACGACGTTCCCTTAGTCTCGGGCAAGAACTGGGAGGCGATGGCGGCCAGCAGGAACGAGAGCGCACACAAGTAGAAGGCAGGGCCGAGGCCTTTCGCCTGTCCTACACGGCCAATGATGAACGGCGCCAGAGCGCTGAGGGTACGTGCGCCGTTGTAAGTGAAACCGAGAGCGCGGGCGCGAATCTCGGTAGGGAAGAGTTCACTGCCGACCAGGCCTGAGCCGGAAAAGAATCCGGTTCCGAAGAAGGCAACGATCGCGCCCAGGATCATGATCAACGGAGGATTGGTTGCGGCAGCATAGAGAGGAATCGTGAGGGCTGCGCCCAGGAAAAAGAGGAGGAAAGACTTCTTGCGCCCCAATTTCTCCGCCAGCCATCCATAGCAGAGATATCCAGGCAACATTCCTACCAGATTCAGAAAAATCAACAGTCCGGTGGTACCGAGCAAGCCAAATCCACGTCCGCCTTGAGAAACCGGAAGCGAGAGATAGGGAGGGATCCAGCTGAAGAGGCCCCACCATCCGAACAAGCCGAAGAGGTTCAGGGACAGAAGCGCCAGAGTGCGACTCCAGTACTGTGATGAAAAGAGGCTGGAGGGAAGCAGGCTTTGAATTGCACCTCCGAGGTTGGCGGTTGTCCGGTGCCGCGCCCACAGCTCCGATTCGGGGACGTCTTTACGAATCCACAGTGTTATCAAAGCCGGCAAAATGCCCACGAAAAAGACGACACGCCAGTTGTAGTAGTGAAGCACGATGCCGCTGACCAGCGCGGCAGCAGCGTAGCCGATGGCCCACGAACTCTGGACCACAGCGAGGGCTCTCGAACGTAGTTCTGTGGGCCAGGTTTCGGCGACGAGAGTGGCGCCTGTATTCCATTCTCCGCCCATACCGAGACCGAGGATGAAGCGAAACGAGGCGAGCATCAGAATGGAAGTCGCCAAGCCGCAGGCGAAGGAAAAGATGGAGTAGGTGAGAATGCTCAACATCAGGGCGGAGCGGCGGCCCACACGGTCGGCAATGAAACCAAACAGAAGGCCACCCAGGCCTGAGGCGAGAAGGGTCAGGGTGTTGAGCAGCCCCGCAGTTCCCTTGCTCATGCCCAGGTCGCGCATGATGTGCGCCAGCACCATGGCGTACAGCATCACGTCGAAGGCGTCCAACATCCAGCCCAAAGCGGCGGCCAGCAACGTCCTGCGCTGGGCGGCGGAGGAAACGCTGAGCAGGGCAGCCGCGGACATGGGCGGGGATTGTAGCAGGACAGAGATCAACCGGTGGGCAGGGGAATTGCGGGCTGCCCGTATAATCCGCAAATGCGCTCGTGCTGGGCATTTTCGTTTCTGCCGGCCATTTTGTTGATGTGGTGCATCTCGGGTCCGCGCGTTAGTGCTCAGGCGGTGGTTGCCCCACTTACGCTGACGCCCCTGCCACTGCCTGACGGGATGGTGGGCAGCGACTACCGCTTCCACTTCAAGGTGCAGGGCGGCCAGGCGCCGATCAGCTGGAATCTTCCTATTGGCAAACTGCCGCCGGGGCTCGCATTGGACCGATCACGGGGCATTATTTCCGGGGTGGCTCGGGTTCCGGGCGACTTTCGCTTTACCGTGGAAGTGTCCGATTACAGCTTACCAGTCCAGAAGGTGAGACAGGACTGCACGATTACGATCCGGGCTGCCTTGACGATCAATTGGAAGCACGGACCCAAAGTGCAGGATGATCGGATCGATGGTTCCGTGGTGGTTTCCAACTACACGGGGGACGATTTTGATTTGACCGTGATCATCGTGGCAGTTGACCAATACGGAAAAGCATTTGCGCTGGGGTATCAGAAGTTCACGCTGGTGCACCTGGAGATTGATCAGCTAATTCCGTTTGGCTCGAGCCTACCGCGCGGGCACTACACAATTCATGCGGACGCCATCGCCGAAGTAGAGGAGAAGAACGCCATCTTCCGCGCACGGGTACAGACGCCGATGACCGTGCCGGTGACGTATCCGTAGGACGCCTCAAGATGACACTTCGGCTCATGGATGAGCAGTTGCCCTGGCGGTGGACAGTTCTGCAAATTTCTCCCGCAGGTGGAAGAAGCGGCGGGCGCGGTGCACGTCGCGGGCGATCTGCTCGCGTAGAGCCTCAACCGAGGGGAACTTGATCTCGTCGCGTACCCGCCGTAGAAAGGAGAGTTCGACGGGAGTGTCGGCAGCGAGGTCGATGGGATGAAAGTTCAGCAGATGGCTTTCAATGGCGAAGGAATCAGCGCCAAAAGTGGGCCGAGTGCCGACATTAGTAACGGAGTCGAAGCACTCGTCGCCAATGCGGGACTGGGTGATATAGACGCCATCTGCGGGAACCAACTCATCGTAGCGACTCAAATTGATTGTCGGCACGGTGTATTTATGCCCGTAGCCGCGCCCTCGTCCCGGGGTGGACCAGATGCTGAACACTCTGCCGAGCAGGTGGCGTGCTTTGCTGGCATTGCCTTCGCGAAGCAACCTTCGAATTTGGCTGCTGGAGACGGTCTCGCCGCGGATTTGCATCTCGGGGTAGATCTCAAGCGAAAAGCCGAGCTGGCGGCCAAGACTTTCGAGCAGGGTTACGTCGCCCTGTGCTTTGTGCCCGAAACGGAAGTTGAAGCCTTCATGAACCTCACGCGCGTGCAGACGGCGGACCAGAATCTGAGAAGCAAATTCAGCAGGGTTCATCAATGAAAGGTCGCGCGTGAAGGGAAGCACGAGGACGGCGTGAATGCCGTATTGCTGCAGCAGGTCCAGTTTGACAGGAGTGGGAGTCAGCAGCTTGAGATCTGAATCGGGGCGCAGGATGCGGTAGGGGTGCGGATCGAAAGTGACCACCATGGCGATGGCATCAGCGCGGCGTGCACGGTCGATCAGTTCATTCAGGACCGCCTGGTGGGCGCGGTGAACGCCATCGAAATTCCCGACGCTAAGGAAGGTAGGCCCCAGATCTGCGGGAACATCTTCGAGGTGGCGAAAGATGCGCATGCAATTCCGATTCAGATTTCGAATTCGAGCTTCATACCGTCGTGTGCTAAACGAACGTTGGGAGGCAGGATAGCATTAGTCGCGGCATGAGGCAGGTCGTGGGAGATATGGGTGAAGAACGCTCTGCGGGGCTGGCAACGCTCGACGATGGCCAGGGAATGCTCAACCGTGGAGTGGGTGGGATGAGGTTTATGCCTCAAGGCATCCAGGAAAAGGATGTCGAGATTCTGCAATTGGCAGAAGGACTCGTCAGGAATGGTGCTGAAGTCGGTCAGGTACGCAGCTCCGCCAAAGCGAAAACCAAGAATCTCATTGTCGCCATGAAAAATGCGAACCGGGCTGAAGTGGGCGCCCCATAAGTCCACGGGGCCATCGATTTCGCGCAACTCCACCTCCGCCAGCCCACCGTACTTGTAATCGCCGGCAAAGATATAGCTGAACATACTGCGCAAGCGTTCGAGGGTTTTGGCTTCGGCATAGAGCGGCAGCTTGCCTGGCCGGTTGAAGGTTAGAGGGCGTAGGTCATCAAGACCGAGAATGTGGTCGGCGTGGGCGTGGGTATAGAGGACCGCATCGACCGAGCGGATGCGCTCGCGGATCGCCTGCTCGCGGAAATCGGGCGTGGTGTCGATTACCACCCGCTTGCCGTCGTAGTCCAGCATGATGGAGGGGCGAGTGCGGCGGTCCAGCGGATCCGGGGAGTTGCAAACCGCACAGCCGCAACCGATGGTGGGTACTCCCATCGACGTGCCGCTACCCAAGACGGTCAGGATGGCTTTCATTTTTTGAACGCGGACGAGCCTGCCGGCGGAGCTTGCGCAGCACGGCTAAGGGCGTTAGTGACTTCCACGTATGCCATCTGCGCCTCATATAGCGAGTTCTTGAGCATGTTCTCTTCCGCGGGAGTGAGATTGCCTTTGGTTTTGTCACGCAGCAGGACCAGCGTGTCGACGGTCTGCCGAGCTCCGAGCAGGTCGACAGGAGGGGGCTGCATACCCGGCTCCTTCAGCAGGCCCATCTGCATGAGAGCGGTCATGTAAAGCGAAGCGACAAAGCGCTCGAAGGTCATCTCGAAATCCTGAGCCGGGCGACCGGTGGCGGATTTCAGTTCCTCGTCGAGGCTGGCAGTGGACTGTTTAAATGCGTGGTGCTGAGCCTGTTGCTCGGCTTCGGAAGGCGGAGGCGGAGCTTGGGCGTCTGGTGAGGGTCCAGCTTCGGTCTCGGGCGCGAGGAAGGGACTCTGCGATCCGGGAGAGGCAGGCTCGTTCTCGACGTTAGGAGTACTTGTTTGAGCCTCACCGTCCTCAACAAAACGGCGTCGATCAGTAACTGTGAACTCTTGTTCTTTTTTGGGTGGCATACTCAAAGGTCCGATAGTTTTGATTTGTAGAAACGGCAGATCTTGATTAACCGGTCAATAGTGCTTCCCGGAATGGCGGATTGAAAAGCTTCGCCTGCGATCCATTCACTTGCACGATGATATCCGGGCGGACGGCTTCCTTCCGAATGTACCCCAAGGCCAATGTTTTCTCAGCGCCGGCTGCAGGCACCTTCAGAGCGGTTGTGATTTCTCCCACGTCTTTGCCGTTTACTACCAGCTTGGTTCCTGGAGCAGGGGGCTCACCTTCGATCAGTAATCCGGTCAGTTGGCGATGAACATTGCCTCGAGAGCGGATGCGTTCGACGATCTCCTGTCCGAGGTAACAACCTTTCGAGAAATTGAGGGCTTGCATCTGTCCCGTTTCCTGGGGCAGGTCGCGATCACGAATGTCCTGGCCGAAGCGCGGAATTCCAGCGGTGACGCGGAAGATTTCCAGCGCATCGGTGCCAACCGGAGTCGCTCCGGCGGCAGACAGGGCATCCCATAGACGGCTTGCGTCAGAGGGCGACAGCCAGATTTCGTAACCGTCTGCAAGATGGCCGGCCATGCGGATCAGGGAGACGCCAACATTTTGCCAGGTCAGCTTCAGGACATGCTGTGGCCGAAGATCGTCGGGGACATTGAGTCCCAGGCGGTGAAGCACCTCGCGCGATTGGGGTCCCTGCAATCCCAAGGCGGTGAGCTTTTCGCTGATGTCCGTAACCTCGACGGCATCCATGATGATGTAGTGCTTGAACAGCTTCAGAATGGTCGGGGTCTGCCAGGCTTCGGTGTCCACAAGCAGGTGATCGCCGAAGTTATAGACATAAAGGTCGCCTTGGATACGGCCTTGAGCATTGAGCAAGAAGTTGTAATTGCCCTGATCCACCGGCAGGTCACGGATGTTATTGGTGGCCATGCCGTTCATCCAGCGGATGCGATCTTTACCGGTGATCGAGATTTTTGAGCGCCAGCCGAGATCGAAAAGGCCGCAGCCGCGAAGCAAAATTCCGAACTCGTGTGTCGGGTTGCCAAAGGAGCGTGCGGTTTCGACGCCGCGGTATTCGCCCCTTCGGGCGCCAGCGGCGAGAAGATGTTCGTTCAGCGGCGTAGTCAGCGTCGTCATCGCAACCCTTAATTATAGCCCGCGTGGGAGAGCAGGCGTGTTGGCGAATAGCGTTGGCTTGTGGATTGATCTGATATCTTTTCCCGCGTGAATGAGAAGAAGCGCATTGCGGTTGTTCCGGGGGATGGCATTGGGCAGGAAGTGATTCCGCTGGCAGTGAGCGTGATGGATGTTACCGAGGTGCCGCTGGAATTTACCTATTTTGATTGGGGCGCCGACCGCTACCTGAAGGATGGCACGACCATTCCAGCTGACGGCTTCACCATGCTGGCACGAGAATTTGATGCCATTTTTGTGGGCGCCCTGGGTGATCCGCGCGTGCCCAGCAATGTTCATGCCAAGGAGATCCTTCTCGGCATGCGGTTCAAGATGGACCTCTATGCGAATGTGCGGCCGGTAAAGTTGCTGGATGAATCGCTGTGTCCGCTGAAGAATGCCACTCCAAGCGACGTCGATTTTGTTGTGATCCGCGAGAATACTGAAGGTGTGTACATGGATATGGGAGGAACCTTCAAGCGCGATACGCTGGATGAAGTTGCGACGCAGGAGGACATGAATACCCGCAAGGGAGTGGAGCGGGTGATTCGTTTTGCCTTTGAATATGCGCGCGTGAACGGCCGGAAGAAAGTACTAATGGCGGACAAATCGAATGTCATGACCTACGCCGGAGGTTTGTGGCAGCGAGTGTTCAAGCAGGTGGCGCAGGAATTTCCGGAGATTCAGCGCCAGCATATGTACGTGGATGCGTTGTGCCTGCAGATGGTGCGGGAACCGAGGTCACTGGACGTGATCGTGACCAACAATATGTTCGGCGACATTATTACCGACCTGGCGGCGGCGTTGCAGGGAGGATTGGGCATGGCAGCGAGCGGGAATATCCATCCGGGCCGGACTTCGATGTTCGAGCCGGTGCATGGGTCGGCGCCGCCGATCGCGGGCAAAGATATCGCTAATCCGATGGGCGCGATCCTGACTGGAGCAATGATGCTGTCGCACCTGGGGCTGGCGGCAGAGGCGAAGAAAATTGAAGCGGCAGTGCTCGAGGCGGTGCAGCAGAAGAAAACGACGCAGGACGTGGGGGGCAGTCTGGGCACAAAGGGGTGTGCGGAGTGGATCAGGAAGAAGGTGGGGGAGTGAATCAATTGGGTAAGTGCAAGGTTGATGGTGCCGAGCTGCGCTCGGCCTGAGCGGACGAGATGTCCATTCCCACGTGGTATTGGGCAAGCAATCAGATATCGTCAATTCCAGATGACGCGCAAGCGCTTGAGGGCGACTTTGGCGGGCATGTATTTCGGATTTTCTTCTACGGCGCGCCGATAGCACTTCTTGGCTTGCGCCCAGTTGTACTTCTTCTCGTAAACGCGGCCCATGTTGTACCAGGGAAAACAATAGGCATCGTAGCGGCGGGCGCGAGTGGCTTTCTCCAGCCAAGGCAGAGCTTCATCGAGGCGTTTCTGTTCGATCATGTAAGCCCCAATGTCGTTGTAGGGGTTACCGAATTCCGGGTCTAACTTTATCGCTTCCATGCACTCGGCGATGGCGGTGGAATAGTCTCCCAGCAGAGAGTAGGTCCAGCCGCGAAAGGTGTAAGCCTCGGCAGTGGGAAATGCTTCGATGGAACGGGTATAAAGTTCGATCGCTTCCTTGTATTCGCCCTGCATCTGATGGGCGTAGGCCTGGCGAAAGAACTCAATAGCCTGGTCCCTCTGGTCTGCGTCTTTCATGGCAAGTACGATCCCACCCCCCGCTGAGCGGTAGATTATGCGGTAATGTTATCCATAGAGGAAGAGGGCAACAACCGCGAGCATCCGGTATATGCCTAAGACAACCTCGGGAGTTCGATTGAAGCCTCGTAGATCAGACTTAGGGCCGGTACCCCCTAATCTCTTGGTTCTTGTACTGTTGATACTACTGGCGTTTGGCGGCGCCAGCCCGGGGCAGACAGCAGGTCCTTCAGGGCCGCAAGGCAGGTCAGACGTTGGACTTACGAATCAGCAGGCCCCTGACAGCCAGGCCCCCTTGCCGGGAGAGACGTCGGCGGCTGGGCCTGAACACCACATCACCCATGCGGAAGCTGACGAACTGCTTCGCTCGATTGAAGCCATCGTGCAATTCGACAGCCGCGATACCGGGCTACGCCTGCACCACAAAATCAAGCGGAAGTTCACCAGCCGGGAGGAAGTGGCCAAGTTCGTCTCCGACCGGTTCACAGAAGACGAGCAGGCGCAAAGGCTGAAACGTTCGGAGGTAGTGCTGAAAAAATTTGGATTGATACCCCGCAACTTCCAGCTGGAGCCATTCATGCTGGAGCTGCTGAAAGAGCAGGTGGCGGGCTATTACAACTCCAAAGACAAGACGGTTTACCTGCTGGACTGGGTCGAGCCGGAATCTCAGAAGCCGGTCATGGCCCATGAACTTACGCATGCCCTGCAGGACCAGAACTTTGGAATCGAGAAGTGGATGGGGAAAAATTCCAAGGCTGGCAGCAAGATGCAAACCGAGATCCAGTCTGATGAGCAGATCGCGGCGCGGGAAGCTGCAGTAGAAGGGCAGGCGATGGTTGCCATGCTCAATTACATGCTGGCGCCCGCCGGGCAGTCGGTTCTGAGTGCGCCTCTGCTGGTGCAGGCGATGGAAGCGGGCATGATGGACGGCACCGGATCTCCTATTTTTGCCAAGGCCCCGCTTTATTTGAAGGAGGTGCTGGTCTTTCCCTACACCTATGGGCTGGATTTTGAGCGCGAGCTGTTGGCAAAAGGAGGAAAAGAGCAGGCCTTTGCGGGCGTATTCAAGAATCCTCCGCTCGATACTCGCCAGATCATGGAGCCCAAGACGTACCTGGCAGGTGAGCGGACACCAGCACTGGAGTTGCCTAACTTCGACCAGGTTTTGGGAGTGGAGTGGGAGAAATACGATGTGGGCTCGATCGGGGAGTTCGACGTCAAGGTGATGGCGGAACAGTATGGAGTTCCAGAGGAGGATTCCAAAGTAGTCGCGAGTAACTGGCGGGGTGGCTATTACTATGCGGCAAAGAAGAAAGGCGCTCCGGATACGAAGCCGGAGAACATTGCGCTGATCTATGTCTCCCGCTGGGCGTCTCCAGAGGCGGCGGAAAATTTCGGGAAAATCTATGCGGCTTCGATTCCGAAGAGATACAAGGTCGAGGGTAAGATTGAAGAGGGAGCGGTGATCAAAGGCAGGCATGATGCGGATGGCAACATGGAAGCGGCGAGAGTTGTCACAACGAAAGATACATGGCGAACTGCCGATGGCCTGATCAAGCTGGAGGCGCGCGGCCCGATTCTGCTAATTACGGAAGGCTTCGACGATTCGCTGGCGTTGAAGAACGCGGCATATGGGGCGGCCGTGGGACAACACTAAGGGAATATAGCCTGCGTGCCGTTTTGTATAATCGCAAGTTCCGCAACACCGGTTGTTCCGCGTGGGTTCCAGCGCGACGTTTCTCAGTGAATTCGCACATTCAGGAGTAAGTTTTGTCGGAAGCGGAGATTGGGATTATCGGCGGCAGTGGTCTGTACAGCATGCCTGGGCTCAGCGATGTGCGCGAGGTTAGGCTGGATACAGCATTTGGTGAGCCGTCGGATGGCTACATTCTGGGCAAGCTGGAAGGAAGGAGGGTCGCATTTCTGGCGCGGCATGGGCGCGGACACCGCATTCTGCCCAGTGAGTTGAATTTCCGGGCAAACATCATGGGATTCAAAATGCTGGGGGTGGAGCGAATCCTGTCTCCGTCAGCAGTGGGATCTCTGAAAGAAAAACTCTGCCCGATGGATTTTGTGATCCCCGATCAATTTGTGGACCGCACGTATGCGCGGAAGTCGACTTTCTTTGGTGATGGAGTGGTGGTGCACATCGCGTTCGCGGATCCGGTTTGCCCGGAAGTTTCGAGAGTGCTGAATGCAGCCTGCAGTGAAGCAGAGGTAAACGCAAAGCTGGGTGGCACCTACCTGTGCATCGAGGGCCCGCAGTTTTCGACTAAGGCAGAATCGAATCTGTATCGCAGTTGGGGCGTGGACGTCATCGGCATGACTAACTTGCAGGAAGCCAAGCTGGCGCGTGAAGCAGAGATTTGCTATGCCACGCTGGCCATGGTCACAGACTACGATTGCTGGCATCCGGCTCATGAATCGGTTACCGCCGAGCAGATCATCGCCGTGTTGATGAAGAATGCGGAGAATGCAATTCGCGTGCTGCGTCATTCGGTAGCCCGCATGCCTAGCAAACGCAATTGCAATTGTGCCTCGGCCCTGGCGACAGCAATTGTTACTGATCGAGCGAAAATCCCACCCGAAACACTCAAGCGGCTGGAGCCCATCATCGGGAAATACATTGCCGAGGGAGCGGTTAAGTAAGTGTCTATCCTGGCCGTGGGTTCAGTTGCATTTGACACGATCCAGTCGCCATCCGGGAAGGTGGAGCGGGAGTTGGGAGGATCAGCCACATACTTCGGGCTGGCTGCCAGTTATTTTGCGGAAGTTCGCATTGTCGCAGTTGTTGGGGATGATTTTGGGCCGGCGCAGGAAGCGGTGTTCCAGAAGCACGGTATTGATATTCGAGGGCTGGAGCGAGCGCCGGGAAAGACGTTTTTCTGGGAAGGCGAATATGGTTCCAATCCGAATGAAGCTGAGACGAAGGTGACGGAACTGAACGTGTTTCAGAATTTTCAGCCCAAGATCCCGACCGAGTACCGTGATACTGAGTTTCTATTCCTGGGCAATATCGATCCGACGTTGCAAGCGGATGTACGCCGGCAGATGAACGGCGCCCGGCTAGTGGGCGGCGACACCATGAATTACTGGATCAATGGCTTCCGTGAGCCGCTCCTGCAGACGCTGAAGCTGATCGACGTGCTGCTGATCAACGATGCGGAAGCGAAGATGCTGGCGCGAGAGTCCAGCCTGCCACGCGCCGCACAAAAAGTTCTGGCGATAGGACCGAAGGCGCTGGTCACCAAGCATGGCGAATACGGATCCACGGTTTTCTTCCGCGAAGGCGCGTTCGGGATAGGGCGACATCCGTTCCGTGCTCCCACCCTTCCGCTGGACGAAGTCCGGGACCCAACTGGAGCGGGAGATTCGTTTGCCGGCGGGTTCATGGGATATCTGGCCTCGCAGGGGGAGATCAACCGTGAGGTGCTGAAGCGCGCCATGTTCTACGGCGGAGTGATGGGGTCGTTCGCGGTTGAGGCATTCGGCACCAGACGCCTGCTGTCGCTTACCCGTGAGCAGATCGATGAACGGTTCGAGATTTTTCGCGAACTGACCCACCTGGAATGAGCAGTACCCCCGATCACGAAATTCCCGCCCCCAGGAATGAAATTCCTGCTGAAGCAGCAATTGAGAGCGGCGGGTGCGCTGTCCTGGAATATTACCTGCTTGCGCTGATTGTAATCTCCGTCTCGTGGCTTGCTTTTCTGTTTTATTACCTGCGGGGCGAGATATTGCTGTATGGCGATGCGGTTGCGCACATCAACATTGCGCGGCGGGTGTTTGACTCGCGGACGCCAGGTCCGCTGGAGCTGGGGACGGTCTGGCTGCCACTACTTCACTTCCTGATTCTGCCGTTCGTGGTGGCGAAGTGGATGTGGCGCACGGGCGTTGGGGGATCGATTCCCTCGATGATTGCGCATGTGGCCTCGACGCTGGGAATCTTTCGGCTGGTGAGGGCAGGCTTGGGCGCGATCCCCGGCCGAAAGGGTGAGGCCAGAGTGGCGAGCTGGCTGGCTGCGTTGGCGTTCGCGGCAAATCCCAATCTGCTATATCTGCAGTCAACTGCCATGACCGAGCCGGTGTACCTGGCTGTATTCATCTGGGCAACTTTGTTCTTTTCGCAGTTTTTCTTTCAACTTTACCGCGGGGATGACGAGCGGGCGCAGCGCAGCCTGCTGGGTTGCGGCGTGCTACTGCTCCTGGGCGTCTTCACGCGATACGACGGCTGGTTTGCGGCGTTGGTGTTTGGGGTGGCAGCACTTGGGGCGTTGGCATGGCAGGCAAGGCGGCGAGGGTTGCCATGGATGCATGCTTTCAGTGAGCAGGCGTGGAAGTCCGCGCTCCTGAAGTTCGCGTGTCTGCTTGCCGTTGGGCCGGCAGTGTGGCTGGTCTGGAATGCAGCAGGGTTTGAAGGGCCATTAGCATTCGCCATCGGTCCCTACTCGGCGCGAACGATTGAGCGGCGCACGCACAAACCGGGCGATTCCTATCATCCCGGATGGAAAAGCCCGAAGGTGGCGGCGATTTTCTTTGTCGAATCAGCTGAGCTCAACCTGGCGGGTAACTGGGAAACTACTTCGTGGCAAAGAAAGGCGTGGCTGTGGACGGCGGTGCTGGGATCCTTGCTGATTGCGTTCTATCTGCGGCCGCTTTGGCCGTGGCTGCTGCTTAGCGTGCCGCTGCCGTTCTACGTGTTGTCGATAGCCTGGGGGAGCGTACCGATCTTTCTGCCGCAATGGTGGCCGTATTCGTACTACAACGTTCGGTACGGGACGCAGCTGGTGCCGGCCTTTGTAGTTCTGCTTGCGCTCGTACTATTTGCGTTGCTAACGCGAATCCGCGGTGGGTGGTTACGACCAGGAGTGGTTTCGATAGCAGCGACATTTGTCGTTCTGAGTTATGTGAGTTGCTTGCGCGAGGTGCCGATCTGCCTGCGGGAAGCGATGGTGAATTCGCGCACCCGCATTTCTCTGGAGCGGAAGCTGGCGGCGGAACTGGAAAAACTGCCACCGGATGCGACAGTGCTGATGTACACCGGCGCGTATAGCGGGGCTTTGCAACGGATCGGGATGCCGCTGCGCCGCACCATCAACGAGACGAATCGCCACGTCTGGGAACCAGCGCTCGGGCATCCAGCCGGAGCCGCAGATTTTGTGGTCGCAAGTGAGGGCGATGCCGTCTACCAGGCGGTGCGGGCACATCCGCAGGGGTTGGAGGCCGTGAGCTTTGTCCGGTCCGAAGGTCAACCACCGGTAACGATTTATCACAGCCTGGAGAGAGGAGGGAGTGAGAAGAGCAGGTGATCAGCGGCAACTGGCGCACGCGTTACAATTCTGTCTCCATGCCATCACTGCCGTTCGTGAAGGCCACGGCCTGTGGCAATGACTTCATCCTGATTGAAGGCAAGCACGCCAAGCCCGCAGACATGCCGGAGTTGACGCGCAGGATTTGCGAGCGCCACCTTGGTGTCGGCGCCGATGGCGTGGAGTGGCTCATCCCCGAGCAGAATGATGTCGCTGATATTCGAGTGAAGCTCTACAACGCGGATGGCTCGGGGGCCGAGGTGTCTGGAAATGGGACACGCTGTGTCGCTGCCTGGCTGACGCATCAAACGGGCAAGAAGGAGTTGAAAATCCAGACTGACGCTGGAGTGAAGCGCTGCATACTGACTCGGCAGGAGGGGATGAATTTCGAATTTCAAATGAGCATGGGTGAGGCGGTGGTGAAAGATCCGATCAGGTTGGAACTTTACACAGGACAAGTCGAGGGCATTCCGGTCTCGATGGGAAATCCACATTTCGTGATGCTGGTGGACGATTTCGAGCCAGACTGGCAGGGCGAAGCCAGCGTGATCAGTACACATCGAAACTTCAAGCAGGGCATGAATGTTGAGCTCGTAAGAGCAAGGAGCAGCTCAGAAATTGAAATTCGCATTTTCGAGAGGGGAGCAGGAGAGACCCAGTCCTCGGGAACGGGCTCATGTGCGGCGGCGGTGGCTTCGATTTTTGCCGGGAAGGCACGGTCCCCGGTGAAGGTGGTGAGTCCGGGAGGGGCGCAGATCGTGGAATGGAATAGTGAGGTCATCCTGACCGGGCCGGCGCAGATTCTGTGCGAGGGGGAGTTCTATTTGTGATCGGGTAAATCGGAACGGCGAACTCCGCTGAAGCGAGACAGAGTGCACGAACTGGAAAAACCCCGCCCAAGCTTCGCTTGAACGGGGCACTTTCAGGAGCTGCGGGATCAAGACCTGAATGGCCGCTCCCGAAGTTCAGCAGCTTTTGGAATCAAGGGCACTCATATCCAATTCTTGAAGTCCTCGATTAAGATTGATGCGTTAATGTCCCGATCTCCCGACATTTTGCGAAAACCGCCACCACTTCAACCTGGTGACACGGTGGGTATAGTGGCGCCGGCCAGCTCAATCAAGCGCGAGTTGCTGGAAGCGGGGTGTGACCAGCTGCGGCGGATGGGGTACAAGCCGTTCTACTTCGACAATATTTTCGACCATGACATCTACTTTGCCGGCCCGCCGGATCAGCGAGCGCGCGATATCGAAGAGATGTTCGAGCGCGACGACGTACATGCGGTGATCTGCGCTCGCGGAGGATACGGCAGCAATTATCTTCTTCCTCACATGAATCTGGAGCGCCTGCGGAGGTATCCGAAAATTTTTGTGGGTTACAGCGATATGACGTGCCTGCTCACCCGAATGGTGGACGCCGGGATCGTGTGCTTTCACGGTCCGATGGTCACCAAGGATTTTGCCAGGCCAGATGGAGTGCACGTGGCGGCGTGGCAGGCGGCGGTGTCGGGAAGGGAGCGTTGGACGCTGGACGGAAAAGCGGTGCTTGGATTCCGGCCGCTTATCCGTGGTTCTGCCGAGGGAATTCTGTACGGTGGGTGCTTGTCGATCCTGGCGGCTTCCGTGGGGACACCGTATGAGATCGACACTGAAGGCACGATACTCTTCATCGAAGACGTGGGGACGAAGCCCTATCAAGTGGACCGCATGCTGATGCAGATGAAGTATGCCGGCAAGCTGGATAAGGTTGCGGGGTTCATTTTCGGCGAGATGATGGACTGTGAGCAGCCCGGCGAGCAGGAATACAGGCTGGAGGATGTCGTGCGCCGGATTTTGCGGGAGCTGCGCGTGCCGGTGGCGTTTGGCTTGCCTTCGGGACACGTGCCGTACGGAAACATGACTCTGCCGTTTGGGGTACAGGTTCGGCTGGATGTCGATTATGAAGAGGGAGCAAGCCTGACCTTCCTGGAGTCAGCAACTGCACCAGTGGTACCTGCACAGGTGCAGTCGAACTTGAGTCTCAACGGATAACATTTGTCAAAACATATTCATTTGATCGGGATCTGTGGAACGGCGATGGCGTCGTTGGCAGGCATGTTGAAGGAGCGCGGCTTTCGGGTAACGGGGTCGGATGCCGCGGCGTACCCACCGATGTCGGATTTTCTGGAGTCGCTGGGAATTCCGCTGGCACAGCCGTTTGCTGCAGGCAACCTGGAGCCGCGCCCGGATCTGGTAATAGTGGGCAATGCGATTTCACGCGGCAACGTCGAGCTAGAGGAAGTTGTGGACCAGCGGATTCCGTTTCAGTCGCTTCCGCAGATCCTGCACGATGAATTTCTCAGCGGACGCGAAGTGATCGCGGTCGCCGGCACCCATGGCAAAACAACAACCACCTCGATGCTGGCCTGGATATTCGAGAGCGCAGGCCAGGAGCCGTCATTTCTGGTGGGCGGTATCGCCGAGAATTTCCAAAGCAGCTTTGGACTGGGACGAGGGCGGAACTTCGTTATCGAAGGGGACGAATACGACACGGCATTCTTCGACAAAGGGCCGAAATTTCTCCATTACTTCCCGGACGCCGTGATTCTGACCTCAGTGGAATTTGATCATGCTGACATTTACGCCGATCTGGAGGCGGTCAAGACGGCGTTCAAGCGCCTGGTCAACCTGGTTCCTCGTCGCGGCCGGATTGTCGCCTGGGATGGCAGCGCGAACGTGGATGAGTGCGTGGCTCACGCCTTCTGCCCGGTGGAGCGATATGGGTTCAGGCCTAGTTCGCAGTGGCGTATTGTGGATGTGCGCTATGAGGCGGAGCGAACCGCCTGGAGGATTCTGCTCAACGGCGTGGGCTGGGGCAGCTTCGAATTTCCGCTGGCCGGCGAATACAACCTGTTGAACGCGACGGCGGCTGCTGCGATGGCTGCGGGATACGGCATCGGGATGGAGGCGATCCAGCGAGCGCTTAAGACTTTCAAGAGCGTGAAGCGGCGGCTCGAGGTGTGCGCGGAGGTAAATGGGATCACCATCATCGACGATTTTGCGCACCATCCGACAGCAATTGAGCAAACGCTGAAAGCACTGCAGACCCGCTATCCCGGGCGCCGGTTATGGGCGGTGCTGGAACCGCGATCGAACACACTGCGCCGGAATGTTTTTCAGAAAGAACTGGTGAGTGCGCTGTCGAAGGCCGACCAGGTCGTAGTGGCAGCGATATTCAAGCCCGAAGCGGTGCCTGCGCGCGAACGGCTGGATGCAGCCGCAGTGATTGCCGATCTGAATCGCAATGGCAGGCAGGCACGCCTGATAGCGAATGCCGACGAGATTGTCGTTGCGATCGCGCCGGAGTTGCGCTCGGGCGATGTGGTGGCAATACTTTCCAATGGCGGATTTGGCGGAATCTATGAGAAGCTTCCGGCCCGGCTACAAGCCCTGCGCGAGGTAAGTGCACCCGCTTGATCTGCGGCGAAATTCGAAGTCTTCGTATTGTCCTCGCCATCTTCGCTATCACGGCTCCGCTTGCGGCAAGCGAGGCAGTCGCGGCGCTTGCCAGCCAGGCGACGACCGCTCCTTCGCCGGCTCAGATCCCGCCGCCCCGAGCTTCGCAATCTCAGCCTCGCCAGGCGGACTCGCGAGCTCCCCACAGTTTAGCGTCAGTTGTTTACACGGTTTCGCTTGCTAAACGCGATCAACACCTGGTGCAGGTGGAGATGCAGCTTCCAGGGGGATCCGCGGATCGCGAGGTGCAGATGCCGGCGTGGAACGGGCTGTATCAGATTCGCGATTTTGCGCAATACATACCGGCAGTGAGCGCCCACGATCCCTGGGGCGCTGCGCTCGCGGTGCGCCAGATCGACAAGACGGCGTGGCACATCGGGGGGACGGAGCGCGGGGCGATCGTGGCGTACAACGTCTTCGCCGATATGCCAGGTCCTTTTGGAGCGCAGCTGAATCCCGAACATGGCTTTCTCAATCTGGCGCTGATCCTGATGTATGACCCAGGGATGAGGAGCAAGCGGCATCGAGTCTACTTTAAAGACATGCCGCGAGACTGGAAGGTGGTAAGCGGAGCGTCAGAAGAGGGGGAGGCCGAGTCCGGCGGCGCTCGGATAGTTTCGGTGGGAGACACCAGCTACGACCAGCTCGTGGATTCGCCAGTCGAGTTCTGTCGCTGCCAGCAGACATGGTTCGACGAAGCCGGCTCCCGCTATATGATCGCTGTCGATGCCGACCCCGGGGACTATGACTTGAATTCGCTGCGGGAGATGCTGCGCAAGATCGTTACGGCTGAGACCGACTGGATGCAGGACCGTCCAGTCGAGCGCTACGTATTCATCTACCATTTTCCGCGCGGGCCTGCGGGTGGAGGAATGGAGCATGCCCATTCGACGGCCATCGATACCAATGCCGGCAGGGCGAGCGAAGATCCTGATTCTGTTGCCAGTGTGAGCGCGCACGAATTTTTTCACGTCTGGAATGTGAAGCGGATCCGCCCGCAATCGCTGGAGCCGATTGATTACACCCGCGAAAACTACACGCGCGCACTATGGTTTGCCGAAGGCGTGACCAGCACGGTAGCGGAGCACATGCTGGTGCGCGCCGGGCTGATAGGCGAGCAGGAGTACTTACGCCGCCTGGCATACCAAATCAAGCTGCTGGAAACCCGTCCAGCACGTCTGACACAGTCGGTGGAGCAGTCCAGTCTGGATGCATGGTTGGAGAAATACGCTTACTACCGTCTGCCGGCGCGAAGCATTTCCTATTACAACAAGGGCGAGATCGTGGGCGTGCTGTTGGACTTGGCTATGCGGGACGCGACAAACGGCAAGAAGTCGCTGCGCGATCTGTTCCAGTGGATGAATGAAACCTATGCGCGTAATCATCGGTACTACGCGGATTCCGATGGTGTGCGGGAAGCGGCAGAAAAGCTGACGGGAGCGAATTTTGCCGATTTCTTTCATAAGTACATTGCCGGCGTGGAAGAAATTCCCTACGACCAATTTTTTCAATCCATAGGCTTGAGGCTCGAGCGTCGCATGGTGTTAAGCGCGGATCCAGGATTTCTCGCCAGCGCCAATTTTGGCGGCAAGCCCGTGGTGATCTCGGTCGAGCCGGGAAGTGATGCGGCGAAAGCGGCGCTGGCCATGGGCGATACCATTGAGCAGGTGGATGGCCGGGCAGTTACGCCAGACATGGCCGCGAAGCTTGCGCAAAGGCCGGTAGGAAGTACGGTTCGGTTCCGAATTCGGGGCGCGCATGGCACACGCGAGGTCAAGATCAAGCTGGCGGGGAAGGAGGAACCGGAGTTCAGCTTGATGGATGCGACGGATGTCACGGTGGCGCAGCGAGAAAGGCGGGCGGCATGGGTGAGGGGGGATTAGCAGAATCAGCAATCAGCAGCCAGCAATCAGCATTTGCACCCAGTCAAAGCGGCATCCCTCGGAGTCTTCTGCTTTCATCCGAATGTCATGCGCTCACTTTTAACCCTCATCTTCTGGGCTGCCATGGTGCCGCTTACGGCGCTGTGGGGCTTTCCGCTGACATTTCTGACGGGAGATGTTAGTGCTCTTTACCGGGCAGCGATGTGGATAGCCCTGGCAGGGGTACGCATTTCCGGCGTTCGCTGGCAGGTGGTTGGCAGGGATCGGCTTGAAAATCGCAATTACATTTTCATGTCGAACCATGTATCAAACCTGGACCCGCCGCTGCTGATCCCTCTGATTCCAGGAAGGACGTCGGTGCTGGTGAAGAAGGAGCTGTTCAGGATCCCGATCTTGGGTAGAGCGATGGTGATGGGTCAGCTTGTGCCCATAGATCGCAGCAACCGTGATGCGGCTATCGCCAGCGTTCGAGAAGCCGAACAGGTGGTGCGGTCAGGGCTGAACATGACGGTGTTTCCGGAGGGAACGCGCTCGCCGGACGGCAAGCTGCAGCCGTTCAAGAAAGGCGCGTTTTACCTGGCGATGGATACGGGAGTGCCGATCGTGCCAATCACCATCGTGGGCACAGAGGAATTGCTGCCGAAGGGGCATTATGTGGCGAAGCCCGGCCGGGCGCGAATCGTGTTTCATGCGCCCATTGCCCCCCGCCACTTCGCCGAGCGCGAGGAACTGATCAGTGCGGTGCGGAGCGCCATCGGGAGTGCGTTGCCAGCAGAGCGAAGGGGTACGCAAAACAAGGATTAGCGATCGTCGAGGCTTGGCCTCGGCAGTCCCCCAGCCAAAAGAAGGCTAGGATGGGGCACTCTAAGGTTTTGGCTGCGATTAAAAGCCTTTCTTTTCGATCATGCGGGCGGTGAGCATGACGCCGTCGCTGCCGTCGTGCAGCTTGATCGGAAAAACCAGCACGTTCCATGTCCAGCGGGAATTCTTGGTGGGGAGTTGAGGCAAGCCGCGGAAGCCGCGGTCGATGTAGGTTTCACGAGTTTCGGCGACGGTGCGGATCAGCTCGCGCCAACTGTCGCCCAGCTCCGGGAATTGCTCAAACAGGTTTCGGCCGGTGAACCAGGAGCGCCTACGGCCGAAGAAGGAAGCAAAGAGGTCGTTGACGTATTCGAAATTGCCGTCGTGGTCCAGGATTTCCAGAACGACATCACTGCCGACAGCCAGGGCGATGCGGTTGTAGTAGAAGTCGCGCGCGTGGACAACCACCGGCTTACCACGGCGTTTGGCTTCAAAAGAGCGCAGGGCAGTCAGCAGATCGTTCACCGAGCTGTAGCCCTTCAGCAGGTGCATATCGGCGATACCGCCAAAGCGACGCTCCAGCACTGCTGACATGATGATGATGGGGACCTCGGGACGCTTCTCGCGCAATGACTCGGCTACTTCTGTGCCGAATGTGCCCGCGCCCAATTGATAGTCCAGAACGGCGATATCGATATCATGAAGCTGAGCGAGCGCCTCCTCCACGGAAGAAGTAGGCACTACCTGATAGCCATGCTGCCGAAGAATCGCGCTGCGCAGGAAGAGGTTGTCCTGCAAGTCGTCGAGCAGGAGTACGCGAATGGGGCGGGGCTCGTCAGTTTTCTTGCCGTCACCTATCTGGCGGAGATCCGTCATGCTGAAGGAATGGGATGTGTTGTTGACGTGCGGCGTTACCGCAACAATTTACGCGGAAGGCGGCAGATGCACCAGAAGTTTGCGGTGGGCTTGCGGAGAAAACATCTATGATTTCGGGTCGATCTCACGCGAGCGGGTGACTCGCTCGGGGCGTGTGGCTTCGCCGCCTAGCTCACGTATTGCCTTCGCAAGTTCTGGTAACTTATTGAAAATGGCCACACTACGTAGCCATTGTCGATTTTCGATCGCAGGATAACCACTGACGGTTGTGCGGGCGGCGACATCGTTTGGGATGCCGCTCTGTGCGGTAGCGACAGCGCCATCACCGATCTTGCAGTGGCCTGCCACGCCGACCTGCCCAGCCAGAATTACATGATTTCCGACCTCGGTAGACCCTGCAAGCCCGACTTGAGCGCATAGAAGAGTGTCCTCGCCGACGCGGCAGCCGTGGCCGACCTGGACGAGGTTATCGATCTTCGTGCCACGGGCGATGCGGGTCGCACCGATGCTGGCGCGGTCAACGCAGGCGTTCGCCTGGACCTCCACGTCATCGCCAATGATTGCGGGACCGGATTGCACGATTTTGTGCCAACGGCCAGCGTCGTCCTTGGCGAAGCCAAAGCCGTCGGCCCCAACCACCGCGCCGTTTTGCAGGATGACGTTATTGCCGAGATGGCAGTACTCGCGGATTGCGGCGTGGGCGTGAGCGAAAAAGTTGTCGCCGATGCGAGCGCCACGGTAAATCACCACGTGCGGGAGAAGGACGCAATTGTCTCCGATAACCACATCTTCATCGACAAAAACGAAGGGCCCGATGGAGGCGTGCCTGCCAATTCTGGCGGAGTCATGAATGACAGCGGTGGAGTGAATGCCGGTCGCATAACGGGGTGAATGGTAGAAGAACTCGATGGTGCGAGCGAAGGCAAGATAAGGATTATTGGTGCGAAGAGTGGCGACGGAGGTCGCTGGAAAATCTTCGGCCACTATGATTGCGGAAGCCCGGGTGGACTTGGCGGCGGCGGCATAGCGCGGGTTGGCAATGAAAGTGATCTGCCCAGGGCCGGCTTCTTCAATGCCAGCGACGCCGGTGATATCGACGTCAGCACCGTCGAGATGAGCTGCCAATGAGGAGGCAATTTCTGAGAGTTTCATAGATTTCTTGGTGAAGCAGAGGAATTGTAATTGAGACAGGGAGGCGGGTTGGCCCAGAGGACAGCAGGTCTCTCGACTCGGACGGGGATCGGCTTACCCCGTCCTCGCTCAAGACGACAGTTGAAGTGTGTGGCACTACTCGCTGAACATCGGTACCTGGCGGGTATCGACGGGGCGCTGCGGAGGTTTGCGCCTGCGAGCACCGGGGCCACCAATTACCGCGAGTACGTCCAGGGACGAAAGGGCGGGGCGGGGAATGAAGACGCGCTGGGTGTTAGAGCGGGTATCGGGCGGAGCTATCAGGAATCCGTCGGCAGAGATCTGCGTGAGATCGTTGGGCATGGTTCCTTCGAGGATGTCATTGTCCTTGAAGTGCAGCCGCAGCCAAAGTCCCTCAGTACGTGGCCGGGAGGCAAAGGTTTTGCGGTTCAGATCTTCCGAGTCGGAGAAATCGCGGACGAAGTAAACGCCCTTGATGGTTTCCAGGCCAATGGAAACGAGCTTACCGGCAGTGTTGAGAAGTTCAAGCTTACCGTCAACGATGAAGCGTGGGGCCACGAAACCGTTGACGGTGTCGCGGTCGAACTTGCGGACGATCACTTTCTTGTGCGTCGAAGGCATTTGGTCTCGGAGATCCGCCGCGAAGGGCGACGGCGCGGCGGGAGAGTCGAACTGGATTTTCCTCGCCGGTGCTTTGATTGTGCCACTTTCCGCGAAAAGCAACATGGAGAATGGCAGGCTAGGTAGCCAAAACGTGAACATTGTGTTATTTTGACGGGTTTGCGGCCGCCTGGTTTCCGTCTCTAAATGGCTTATCCATAGCAACTTAGCTGATATTGGCAATGCCGGTGCGATGTTTCGTCCGACTGCAGCGAAAAGGGCTGTGGAAAACCCTGTTGTGGCCGGCCGCGAAAATCGCCCCGGAGGACGGCTGCAGACTGACAGTGCGGATTGCAAGCAGGAGGGCATGGCAGACTACATCTACACCATGGAAACCCGGCTCACGCCTGACCAGATGAAGGCTGTCAATCTGGTTCAAGATGTGGCACGCGCTGTGGGCGTGAATCTGTATGTCACCGGGGGAACCATCCGCGACACGCTCACCGGATTTCCCATTCGCGATCTGGATTTCACGATTCAGGGAAACCCGCTGCGGCTGCAGAAGGAACTGGAACGGCACGGCGTCACCGTGATTGGCGCAGACGACGATGTGAAATCGCTAACTGTGCTGTTTCCGGGTAACCTGCGTGGCGAAATTGGAATGGCGCACACGGCGACCTACGAGAAACCGGGAAAGCCACCGCTGATCACGCCCGCATCGATCGGGGAAGACCTGCGACGGCGCGACTTCACGGTGAATGCCATGGCGTTGTCTCTGAATCCGGGATCGCACGGGCTTTTTCTGGATCCAGCGAATGGCTCGGCGGACATCGAGACCAAGGTGATCCGTATCCTGCACAATTACGCTTTTCTGGAAGATCCCGTACGGCTGATCCGCGCTACCCGTTTGGCGGCACGCTTCCACTGGAACCTAGAAGAACGCACTCAGGCGCGCTACGATTCCGCCAAGGAAAACAATTACATCGAGAATATCCGCAGTGCGGACATTGGAAGCGAGATTGAGAGGCTGGCGTACGAGGACGATCCGTTGCACGTCTTGCGAGCCTTGGAGAAGGAAGGCTGGCTGCATATCCTGCATCCGCACTGGGCAGTAGCCAAAGTGGACGCCACTGGCCTGGCTCAACTGCTTAAGACCAAGCAGCAGCTTGCCGACATCGGGGTGCAAGGTGATCCGGCGGCCGCGGTCTTGTATTTCATCACCCGACGGCTGGGAGAAAAAGATGTCGCGGATATCCGCAAGCTGATTCCCAACAAACACCTGGTTCAGACCTGGCGCGAGTTGGAGGACGATGCCAAAGAGTTGACTAAGAAGCTCTCCGGTAAGGATGCGGCTACACCATCGCGAGCATGGAAAGTGCTAAGTGAAGCGCATCCGGAGACGCTGATGTTTCTGGCGGCCACCGTCAAACAGCAGGCAGTGGACCAGAAGATCAAGAATTTCTTTGGCAAGTGGCGACAGTTGAAAGACAAGCTGCCATTTCCGGAGATGGCGGAGCTACACATCACGCCCTCGTTGACCGAGTACCCCAAGATCGCTGAGGAAGCTTTCCGTCTGATGCTCGATGGAAGGTTGCGCTCGCACAGCGAGATTATGAAGTTTCTGAAGCCGTTTGCGCCGCCCCCGCCAGCACCTCCGCCAGCACCGCCGAAGCGGGGAAGGGCGGCTAAGGCGGCGGAGGCTGCGGCCGCTGCCAAGCCAGCCGCACCTGTTGGGGCCAAGGCGGCGGCTACGGTTCCTAAAGTGGCGGCATCGGCGGAGAAGGCAGCGGTCAAGGCGCCGGCCAAAGCCGTAGAAGCCAAGGGCGAGAAGCCGCCCGCGAAAGCAGAGACGAAGGTCCAGGGAAAGAAGAGCGTAGCCAAGAAGAAGCCGGGGGCGCATCCTGCCAAGAAAGCGGCGAAAAAAGCGGGGAAGAGGAAGTAGGCAAATGGGTACCTGCATGCAGGTAATTCCGTCTTCTCCACAGCCGACGCATTTTCCACAGTCCCGGCTCCCCTTCCAGCCCTTCTGATTGAGAACTACAATCGAAGTATCCGATGTCACAATTCGTCCATCTGCATGTCCACACCGATTACTCCATGCTGGACGGCGCGTGTGAAGTAGAGCAGCTTGTCCAGCGAGTAAAAGAGCTGGGGATGCCGGCGGTCGCCATGACCGATCACGGCAACATCTTCGGCGCCGTCAATTTCTTCAACGCAGCTAAAGCGGAAGGCATCAAGCCCATCCTTGGCTGCGAGCTTTACATCTGCAAAAAGGAAGATCACTGCACCCGGCGCACCCCGCCGGAGGGCGATACCTACAATCATCTGGTGGTGCTGGCTGCGGATGAGGATGGCTACCGGAATCTGGTCAAGATCACCTCCGAAGCATCGCTGAACGGGTTCTACTACAAGCCCCGGGTCAGCAAACGATTTCTTGCGGAGCACACCAAGGGGCTGATCGGGCTTTCGGCCTGTCTGAAAGGCGAAGTTGCAGAGGGGTTGCTGGAAGGCAAGTATGACGCAGCCAAGGGCGCTGCGGGCGAGTTCGCGGAGATCTTCGGTGCGGGAAACTTCTACATCGAAGTGCAGAACCAAGGGTTGGAGCAGGAACGCAAGATTCTTCCGTCGCAATTCAAGTTGGCCACAGAGCTGAACCTGCCTGTCATTGCGACCAACGACAGCCACTATCTCTGTCAGGACGATGCGCACGCGCAGGACGTGATGGTGTGCATCCAGACCGGAAAATCGGTACGCGAAGAGAGCCGCATCAAGTTCCAGACCGATCAGTTTTATATCAAGAGCTATGAGGAGATGGCGCGGGCATTTTCAGAGTCGCCGGAAGTGCTGGCGCGGACGCTGGAAATCGCTGAGCGCTGCCACGTCAAACTGAGCAAGGTCACCAACCCATTTCCGCGCTTCGACGTGGCGGAGGGTTTCGATACCGACAGCTACTTCGAACACGTAACCCGCCTTGGCTTTGTTCGCCGGCTCGAGATGCTCCGCAGCCTAGAAGCCCAAGGCAAGTTGCGAAAACCGCTGAGTGACTATGAGCAGCGGCTCAATCGGGAAATCGAGATCATCAAGCAGATGAAGTTTTCGGGATATTTCCTGATTGTCTGGGACTTCATCCGATATGCCAAAGAGCAGGGAATACCTGTAGGGCCGGGCCGCGGTTCGGCAGCAGGTTCACTGGTGGCCTATTCGCTCGCGATTACCGATATCGATCCGTTGCAAAACGAGCTGCTGTTCGAGCGCTTTTTGAACCCTGAGCGGGTTTCCATGCCCGACATCGACATTGATTTCTGCATGCATCGTCGTGGCGAGGTGATCAAGTACGTTACCGAAAAGTACGGGCGCGAGAATGTCGCACAGATCATTACCTTTGGAACGATGGCGGCGAAAGCGGCAATCAAAGATGTCGGGCGCGTGCTGGACATGCCGTACGCCGAGGTTGACCGCATTGCCAAGATGGTGCCGACAACGCTGAACATCACGCTCGAGCAGGCGCTGAAGGACTCGCACCAACTGGCCCAGGCATATGCCAATGAAGCTCAGGTCCGGCAGATCATCGACACGGCAAAGCGCCTGGAGGGACTGGTCAGAAACGCTGGAGTGCACGCGGCGGGAGTGGTAATCGCTCCACAGCCCTTAACCGAACTGGTGCCACTCTATCTGACTAAGAATGAAGAAATCGTCACCGCCTATGACATGAAGGCCATCGAGAAGCTGGGCCTTCTTAAGATGGACTTCCTGGGGCTGACGACGCTCACCATTCTGGACGAGACGCTCAAGTTAATTCGGCAGACACGAGGCGAAGAGTTGGATTTAAACCAGCTGGGCTGGGATGACCAGCAAACTTATGAGCGTGTCTTCCACACCGGGCTCACGTCAGGGGTGTTCCAGTTTGAGTCGCACGGCATGCGCGATGTTCTGCGGCGTTATCAGCCGAACAGTCTGGAAGATCTGACGGCTCTCAACGCGCTGTACCGGCCGGGACCGATTCAGGGCGGAATGATCGACGATTTCATCGACCGCAAGCACGGGCGGAAAAAGATCGAGTACGAGCTCTCGGAGCTCGAGGGAATCCTGCGCGAGACGCTGGGCGTGATCGTGTATCAGGAGCAGGTGATGCAGATCGCGAATCGGTTGGCCGGATATTCTCTGGGCGAGGCGGACTTGCTGCGCCGCGCCATGGGCAAGAAGAAGCCGGAGGAGATGGCGGCGCAGCGCAAACGCTTCGTCGATGGGGCCACCGAGCGTGGCTACCCGGCGCGCAAGGTTGAAAGGATTTTCGATCTCATGGAACAGTTCGCTGGATATGGCTTCAACAAGTCTCATTCCGCAGCGTACGCCGTACTGGCGTATCACACGGCATATCTGAAGACGCACTACCCGGTGGAGTTCATGGCGGCGCTGCTGACATCGGTTACGGGAAGTACTGATGATGTGGTGAAGTACATCAATGAATGCCGCGAGATGGGAATAGCTGTGGAGCCGCCGGATATCAATGTCAGTGATGCCAATTTCACGCCGCACGGGAATGCCATTCGATTTGGCTTGGCGGCGGTAAAGAATGTAGGCCACAACGCGATTGAATCGATCCTGGCGGCGCGCCAGCAGATGGGGAAGCTCACGTCACTTTTTGCGTTTTGCGAGAAGGTGGACTTGCGGCTCCTGAACAAGCGCGTGCTGGAGTCAGTGATCAAGAGCGGCGCAATGGATGGCCTGGGGAAACGTGCAGCCCTCATGGCGGCGTTAGATAGAGCCATTGAGCGCGGGCAGAAGGCGCAGCGCGATGTGGAGTCGGGTCAGCACGGGCTGTTTGGCGTGTTTGATGACGCTTGCGAAGCGGTCGCCAACGGCAATGACAAGTTGCCTGACGTCCCCGACTGGGACGAGCACACGCGTCTGGCCAACGAGAAAGAGATTCTCGGATTTTTTATTACCGGCCATCCGCTCGAGAAGTACCAGGGGAAGCTGAAGGATTTCCGCGCTTTGACTACGGAAGATATCTTTGCCATGAAATCCTCGATGAACAAAGACGAGACGGCTTTCGTGGGAGGCGTTATCACCGGGCATCGCATTCTGAAATCCAAACGCGGCGAACTTTACGCCCAGGGGACCTTGGAGGACATGGGAGGGTCGGTGGAGTTCCTGCTCTTTTCCGACAATTTCAAGCGGCTTGCCGATCGCCTGAAGCTGGAAGTGCCGGTTCTCCTTAAGGCGTCGGTGAAAGTGGAGGAGGGCGCCAATCCCAAGCTGATGGTCAGCGACCTGATTCCCCTGGAGGAAGCGCAGCCCACCCTGCCGCGGAAACTCCGGCTGAAGATT
Source organism: Terriglobales bacterium (assembly GCA_035624455.1). Taxonomy (NCBI): domain Bacteria; kingdom Pseudomonadati; phylum Acidobacteriota; class Terriglobia; order Terriglobales; species Terriglobales bacterium. Next base: position 25,063 of record DASPRM010000157.1, on the reverse strand, counting down.
GCTTTGGAGAGGGCGACGGAAGGCACTGTCGATCAGTTGCACACGATCGTGAGCGAGCATCAGGGAGAGGCAAAAGTGCTTTTCGATTTGGAGCGGGAGAACGACTTCATGGTGGTGATGGATGCGGAAGGCTATAATGTTTCGCCGGACCACGCGTTCCTGAGCCGCGTGGAGCAGGTTCTGGGGAAGGGCTGCATCCGGGTTGTGGATTAGCCGCCATGTTCCACTAGCAAAGGGGAGCGGAAGCGACGAATTCTGCCGTAAACAGGCGTTGTGAGGGTACTGCCTTGACTCCTCCGGGATTGGATTTGATGCAGGACATCCTGGGAACGGAACTGGAGCAACTGCGAGGGGAAGCTAGAAGCGGAAAATTCAATTTCATGGAATCGGCGACCAAAGCGCAGCAGGAACTGGAGAAGATCGAACGTCAGATCGGTCAACTGGAGACGCTGGCGCGCGACAATGAGGATGCCCAGCGGCAACTGAAGTCCCTGCAGGAGCAAGTAGAGGCGCTGCGCAAGCAGATATCCGCGAAATCGGATGCCTGGATTCGCACCGAATTGGCGCGCCATCCACAGCGCCCATATTTCCTGGATTACGTGGAGCGCATTTTTGCGGATTGGAGCGAAATTCATGGCGACCGGTCATTTGCCGACGATCCTGCCATTTTGTGCGGCATGGCCGATTTTCATGGGCGGCCAGTGTGTGTGATCGGCATGCAAAAGGGCCGCGACACCAAACAGAAGGTGTACCGGAATTTCGGGATGCCCAGCCCCGAGGGCTATCGCAAGGCGTTGCGGGTGATGAAACTGGCGGAGAAGTTCGGACGTCCCGTCATCACGCTCGTGGATGTACCCGGCGCGAACCCTGGGCTGGGGGCGGAAGAGCGCGGCCAGGCAGAAGCCATTGCCCGCAATCTGCGCGAGATGGCAAGACTGGAAGTACCCATTATCACCGCGATTACCGGAGAAGGCGGCAGCGGAGGAGCGCTCGCCATCGCGGTAGCCGATCGCGTGCTGATGATGGAGAATGCGATTTACTCGGTGATTTCACCCGAAGGCTGCGCCTCGATCATGTGGCGCGACGCCAGCAAGCGAGAGCTGGCGGCGGAAGCGCTGAGAATCACAGCTACCGACCTCATCGAGCTGGGATGCATCGACGAGATCATTTCGGAGCCGGAGGGTGGAGCCCAGGTGGATTACGACGCTGCCGCCGCCTTGCTCGATGTCTCACTGCAGAAGCACCTCTCCGAGCTGGAGAAAAAAAGTCCCGCCGACCTGGTTATATCGCGGTACGATAAGTTTCGGGGTATGGCCAGGTTTTTCGAGCAGGTCTGACTAGGTTCTAACCTTCGGAATTCTCTGATTCCATGCCAAGCATGCGGGGTGCAGTCCGCGATTTTCCTGACTTATAATGAAGTTTTTCGCCGCATTCCATGGGGGAATAGAAAGGTGGTCCGGTTGCATGGCTACCAGTGATGTAGCGGTCCAGGAGGTAGGCAGCCAAATTGGACGCAGGCGGGTAATCAATGACTTCAGCCTGCAGGTTGCCACGGTTAATGGATCGGGATCGCAAAGCGCTAATACCGTTCTTCTCCGCACGATTTTTCAGATGGGGGTACCAGTCTCGGGCAAGAATCTGTTTCCTTCCAACATTGCCGGTCTGCCCACCTGGTACACCATCCGCGCCAACAAAGATGGCTATATTGCGCGCAAGAAGGAAATCGATTTCCTGCTGGCGATGAACCCGGACACGGCGCGTGAGGATACGCTCTCGCTGGCGGCGGGAGCTGCGGTGCTGTATGACGAGCCGCTGAATCTGAAGACTCTGCGCAACGATGTCACCTTCTATTCTGTTCCCTTTGACAAGCTGGTGGCGCCGGTGTGCCCCGAGCCCAAGCTGCGCAAACTGGTCAAGAACATGATTTACACCGGCGTGGTTGCGCATCTGCTAGGACTGGACATGGCCGAAATGGAGACCGCGATACGACGGCAGTTCGGCAGGAAACAAAAGGCCGCCGATCTGAACGTAAACGCCTCCAAGGCAGGGTATGACTACGCGGTCGCAAGTTTGGAAAAGATCGATCCTTTCTGGATCGAACGCATGGATGAGAATAAAGGCAAGATCATCATCGATGGCAACTCGGCGGCGGCGTTAGGAGCCATGTTTGGCGGCGTGACGGTGGTGGCGTGGTACCCGATTACCCCTTCCTCGTCGTTGGCCGAAGCGCTGATCGACTATATGAGGAAATACCGCATGGGTCCCGACGGCAAGCCAACATTTGCGATTGTGCAGGCGGAAGACGAACTGGCTGCCATTGGAATGGTGCTGGGCGCCGGTTGGGCAGGGGCGCGAGCGATGACCAGTACTGCCGGTCCTGGAATCTCGCTGATGGCGGAGTTTACCGGTCTTGGGTACTACGTCGAGGTCCCGACGGTGATATGGGATATCCAGCGGGTGGGGCCGTCGACGGGGTTACCGACGCGCACATCGCAGGGCGACCTGTTGTCGACAGCATTTCTTTCACATGGCGATACCCGGCACATCCTGTTGTTTCCCGCTTCTCCGGAAGAGTGCTTCAGCATGGCTGGAGATGCCTTCGAACTGGCCGAACAGTTCCAGACGCCGGTATTCGTGATGTCCGATTTGGACCTGGGAATGAACAACTGGATGTCGCAACCATTTGAGTATCCGACAAAGCCAATTCATCGTGGCAAGGTGCTCAGTAAGGATGACCTGAATCGCCTCGGCGGTTTTGCACGGTACAAGGACGTGGACGGGGATGGAATCCCATACCGCACGTTACCCGGAACCGACCACCCGGCGGGGGCCTGGTTTGCTCGCGGCAGCGGCCACAACGAGAGCAGCCAGTACAGCGAGCGCCCGGATGACTATACGCACAACATGGACCGCCTGCGCCACAAGTTCGAAATGGCGAGAAAGTTCGTTCCTGCGCCGGAGGTCACGGGCAGTGGCGCGCCGGTGGGTGTTTTGGCTTACGGCACGTCACACTGGGCAGTGACAGAGAGCCGTGACCAGTTGCGTAAGGAATACAAGATGGAGACCGACTACCTTCGCGTGAAAGCGTTTCCGTTCAGGCAGGAGGTGCACAAGTTCGTCGCTGGGCACGAGAGGGTCTACGTGGTGGATCAGAATCGCGACGGACAAATGCGTGATCTGCTGAAGCTCGATGTCGACCCCGCACAGGTAGTAAAACTGCGCAGCGTGTTGCACTACAACGGGCTGCCCATCGACGCGCGCAGCATTACGGATGACATTGTCTCGCAGGAGGGAAAGTAGTCATGGCTAGCACGCCAACGTCGCAACCCGTGGCTGGAGCAGGGCCGAAGACCAATCGCATCGGCTTGACTACGATTGAGTATAAGGGCGGCAAAACGACGCTATGCGCCGGCTGCGGCCACAATGCGATCTCCGAGCGCATTATCGATGCCATGTTCGAGATGGGTGTGAAGCCGGAGCGTGTGGCTAAGCTGTCGGGAATCGGTTGCTCCTCGAAGAGTCCCGCATATTTTATGAGCCGATCACACAGCTTTAATGCGGTGCATGGTCGAATGCCATCAGTAGCCACAGGTGCGATTCTGGCGAATCACAACCTGCTGGCGATTGGAGTTAGCGGTGATGGTGACACGGCTTCGATCGGGATTGGGCAGTTTATTCACCTGATGAGGCGGAATCTGCCGATCATCTACATCATCGAGGACAACGGGGTCTATGGTCTGACGAAGGGTCAGTTTTCAGCAACGGCCGATCTGGGATCGAAGCTGAAAACCGGTGTCATCAATGATCTTCCACCGATCGACACTTGTGCGCTTGCGATTCAGCTGGGTGCGACCTTTGTGGGCCGTTCGTTTTCGGGCGACAAGAAGCAGCTGCTCAACATGCTGAAGGCGGCTATCGCACACAATGGCACGGTGATGCTGGACGTGATCTCACCCTGCGTGACTTTCAACGATCACGAAGGTTCCACTAAATCGTACAAATTCACCAAGGATCACGACGAGCCGCTGCATGACATCACCTTTGTTCCTGCGTTTGAGGAGATCGATGTCGATTACCAGGCAGGTGAGGCGATTGATGTCACCATGCACGACGGATCGCGGCTGAAGTTGCACAAGTTGGAAGAGGAGTACGACCCGACAGACAAGGTGAGGGCGCTTACTCGCCTGGCAGAGGCGCATGAGAAGGGTGAGATCCTGACGGGAGTTTTCTACGTAAATCCTAAAGCACCGAGCTTTGTCGAATTGCTGAACATGATCGACGAACCGCTCGCGACCTTGCCGGAATCGCTGACGCGGCCTCCAAAACGCGTTCTGGACGAGTGCATGGAGGCGCTAAGGTAAGCCAAGTACGAACGCAGAAGTGGGAAGTGGAGAGTAAACCCGATCTTTTCTGAAGGAACAAAACCTTGTCGAACAGTGGAATTGAGGCGTATTACGATGCCTTCCTGAAGACGTGTAACTCCTGAGCGATAGGCTCTGGAGCGGACTTGGGCCCAAGCGGGCCTCCCCGGCCGTATCCGCCCGTTTATTCCTACCTGGCAAAAGTCAGAATACAATCCACACATGAGTTCCCCTGGGCCACTCTTCCGACCTTACAGCAAGCTGATCAGAATCGAGATTCAAGGCAAAGCCTACAAGGTGCCCGAGGGGAACATGCTGCTGCGTTGCCTGCAATTCCTTGCTCCGGAGGATGTGGCGCTGGGGCGGTTCTGCTGGAATGAGGATTGCCAGTATTGCCGCGTCGTTTACGACCTGGGCGAGGGAACGCAGCAGCGATCGGCAATTTCGTGCAAATTGATGGTGCAAGAAGGAATGCGGGTGCTGGAGGTAGCGGATGAGATCAAGTATTGCCTGAGGAAGGTGAATGAAGCAGGCAGCCATTAGCAATTAGCACTTAGCTCCCACCCTGTCGCTCCAAAAGCGGGAGCGAGAAGGGGGGGTACCCCCAACCAAAGAACGGCTAGAGTGTGGCACCCTCAGGAGTGTTGCCGGACGGAACAGCCGCGCCATGGTTACTGTGCCGTTTGGCGGCGAGCGCTGGTGCTGGGAGTGACACCGAGCTTGCGAAGGCGATCACGGGCTTGTTGGGCCTCGATGCTGCGGGGGTAACGCGTGATCAGAGCGTTCAGCTCGCGAACGCCATCGTCTTTGCGGCCGAGTTCCAGTAACGCGTACCCTTTCTTGAGCTGCGCGGCAGCGGACTTGTTTCCGCCAGGATACTGCTGCAGAACCCTATCGTAGCTCTGAACCGCTTGTTCGAAGTTGCCCTGACGATATTGAATGTCTGCCAGATAGAAAGCAGCGTTGCCCGCCAGATCGGTGGCGGGATAGTACTTCAAATAATCTGAGAATTCCTGCCCGGCGAGCTGGTTATTTCCGGAGTTGTAATCGCGCAGGGCGTTGTTGTAGAGCGTCTCGGGCGGCGGCGCTTGACCTTGGGCCGGAGATCCGGCTGTAGTTCCAGGCTGTCCAGGGGCTCCCGGATTCAGGTTTTGCTGAGCGGATTGCATGTCGTCGAGTTGCTTGGAAATGCGAGTCAGACGCGCTTTCAATTCGTCGACGGTGTCGTTCAGCGCCTGGACTTGACCGGAGAGCTGGTCGGAGCGCGTGCTGTAATCGCTGTGCGTCTGCTGCAGTGATTTCTGCATCTCGGCGATCGTGCCGTTGAGCTTGTTGACGTTGTCGGTGCTCTGCTCGACGAGGTTGCGCATCACGCCCATGCGCTCATCGAGGGACTGCTGCAGCCGCGAGAGCTGGTCCTGGATGGCCTGCACCTGCGTCTGGAGCTGGATGATTTCCTTGCTGGCGGAGAATGCAGGGGTAGCTAAGGCGACGGCCAGGAACGAGGCCGCGATAGTGGCGAAAATTCGATTCTTCATGAGTAATCCTGCCAATTCCTAACTGATCATAATATCTTGCCGCGCAGGTTGCTGCGTAGGTTGAGTTCATGCTCTCCCAGGCTGTCGCCGGCGCGACAAACGGGACGCCTCTAACCTATTTTGTTTTCCGGACGTTTTGATTCAACCCTCCACCAAAAGCAAGCGGAAAGATGGGGCACCCCGCTTTCTTCCCCTAACCCCACCCTAGCCAAGGAACGGCCAGAGTGGGGCACCCTCAGGAGTGTCGCGGATGCAGAAATCCACTCCAAATTACGCCGTTCTTATCTGCTGCCGTACACGAAATGGCCACGGCGATTCTGCTGCCAGCACTGCTCGTTGGACTCGGTGCAGAAAGGCTTCTCTTTGCCGTAGCTGATGGTGTGAATCCGGTCAGCAGGCACGCCGGCCTGCACCAGCGCGCTGCGCACAGCTCCGGCGCGGTTATCGCCTAGTGCCAGGTTGTATTCGGTGGAGCCGCGTTCATCGCAATGACCTTCCACGGTAAAGGTGATATTGGGATGCTGCTTCAGGAAAGCTGCATCGGCCTGTACCGCAGATTGCTGGTCGGGGCGAATGTCGTAGCTGTCGTAGTCGAAGAAAATATCTTTGATGTTCTGATTGAACATTTCTTCGTCGGTTGCCGAGCGGGAAGGAGCCGGAGGAGGTGGCGGTGCGGTTACGGTAACCCTTGCCGTGGCATCCTGGCTGCCACCCGGTCCCGTCGCGATCAAGTGGTAGGTAGTGGAGGTAGTGGGTGTTACCTGGCTATTGCCGCTGGGCTCAACCGTACCTATTCCATCGATGCTGACATTCGTGGCGTTCTGTGTCTGCCAAATCAGGTTCGTGGACTGTCCCGGCTGGATAGTGTTGGGATTCGCCGTCAGAGAAGCGGTAGGTGCGGGTGGCGGCGGAGGTGGCGGCGGAGGCGGAGGAGCAACCTTCTTCTTGCAAGCGCCTAGCACCACAATGCTGGCCATGACCAGCAGCAATATCGACCACTTCATCTTGCTGTGCTTCAACGTATCCTCCCTGCGAGCGAACTCGCCAAGCGAAATTATCAAGGGTGCTTTCCCGGTCTGAAGGCCCGAGTTGTGGCTCTTCAATGAAGAATTGCGCCCGAACATAGGATTCCTATTTAAAGCTCCAATTAGGCTGAGTATTTTGGCCGGCGGTGGTTAATTGTCTCTGTTGAGTACCGTCCGCGAGCATAGTCCAGATCTGCTCGCCCCCGGTGCGATTCGACTGAAACACAATGTGACGCCCATCGGGGGACCATGACGGAGAATCGTTGCGTCCCGCGTCATGGGTTAGCTGCACGAACTGCTTGGTAGTGATGTCCATGACGTAGACATCCGACGCGCCGGGAGCGCCAGGCCCATAGTGGCGGATCCAAGCGAAGGCCAGATATTGGCCATTCGGTGACCAGGAAGGGGAAACCGCATAGCCCTGGTCGGTCATGCGCTGCACGTTGGTGCCGTCGGCTTCCATGGTGTATATCTGGGGCAGACCCGTGCGGCCACTTACCCATGCGATCTGGGAGTTGGTTTTGGGATTCCACACCGGGGAAACATCCGGACCGCGATAGCTGGTTACGCGGCGTAAGTTGCGGCCGTCAGCGTCGGCGACATAAATTTCGGGGTCACCGGTGCGGGAGGAGGAGAAGGCGATCCTGGTGCCATCGGAAGACCAGGCCGGGGACAAATTCGTGCCGTTGTACGCAGGAAACGCGACCAAACGGCTCAGATCGAGCGACCACATACGGATTTCCCAGCCTCCACGCGACTCGCTCGAAAAGGCGAGGCGAGAGTTGTCGGGAGAGACCCGTGGGGAGAGCGAAATGGAACCGAGGTGGGTTACCTGGTGCTGGTTGACGCCATCGTAGTCCATCGCCCAGATTTCCTTGCGGCCGCTGCGCGTGCTCACGTAGAAGATTCTGGTTTCCGTGATGCCCTGAATGCCGCCGCCGAGTCGGAAGATGATTTCATTGGCAAAACGGTGAGCGATCACCCGCGCATTATCCGGGGTCGCCTTTTCACGATACTGTTTGCCTAGCACTTGAGGGGAACTAGTATTTTTGGCGTCGTAGAGCCATCCCTGCACCAGAACATCCTGACCTGAACCATCGAGATTTCCAAAGGCAACCATACCTGCATTCGGAGGCGGGCTTGACCAGGCGGTGAGCTTCATCTCCTCCGGCCGACCGGGAACTTCCAGCGGGTAGAAGCTCTTGGATACCATGTCGAAGATGCCAGCGTTATCAAGATCGCTCCACAAGGTATCGTTGAAAATCTTCAACAGTTGAGCCGTCTGGGGATCGGGAGAGATGGCTTTGAAATCGGGGACCGCAAGCCGCACCTTCTCCACTCCCAGCCCGGTTCCAGTACGAATCCAATCGGTTTGTGCTGCCGAGGAGACAGTGATAATGAAGAAGGCAAGGATCAAGATGAGAGCGCGTATTGCAATGAAGAGGCGCACCGTAGTGGGGAAACCAGAAGCGACTTTTATCATATCGTAATCCGACATGGACTCCTAAAAGCAAAATCGGTCATCGGCGCCTGTCACAATGTCAGCGGCGATAATCGAACCAGAATTCTACTGAGACCCGGCTGCCCGCGTAATCGCCAGGGAGGGGACCGAAGGTGTCGATGCGCTGCAGGGCGCGAAGCGCCGACTGGTCAAGCGAGGGCACGCCACTCGATTGCGAAAGCTGAACGTTGCTGGGCCGCCCGCTGCGATCGATATCGAATGTGACGTACACGCGACGTGCGCTGGTAATGCGGGGATCGATCTCGTACTTCAGCCAGTTCTCGGACACCTTCTGCTGGACAACGCGCACGTACCAGGCATAACGGCTGCCGAAATCGCCACCCGTGCCGGTGAATCCGAATCCGCCCTTGGCTCCGCCTGCGTTAAACGCGCCATAAGGACCGCTGACAGGTCCTCCCTGTCCGAAGGGAATCACGTTGGCTTCCTCGACGGGCGCTGGACGCGGCTTGGCCTGCGGCTTAGGGCGGGGAGGCAGCGCCTTCGGCTGGGGCAGGGTGGACTTGGTATCACGCGCGGGGATGGGGATAGCCTCGGGAGCTTCCGGTTCCTTTACCTCGGGCAGAGACTGGGTAACACCCTTGGACTCATTGGCCAGAATGTTTTCTGTCTGCGTTTGCGGAGATGGAAGCGGGATGCTGCTGACGATCGTGGCGCTAATGGCATCGCCTTGGCCGTTTGTTCCCCAGCTCTCACCACTGGGCCGGGTGACGTAAGTCGCATAGAACAACGCCCCCGAGAACAGCAGGATGTGGAGGAACGTGGACAGCAGCAGGGTAGGGCCCCAGCGGTCGTGCTCCGTAAAGATGTCAGCGCGAGCTGCCATGTTCTTCGAGAGGCTGAGTCACAATGCTGACATTGGCAATGCCCGCCTGCTTCACCGCATCCATGACAGTGGCGAATGCGCCGAAGGGGACGTTCTCGTCAGCACGAACGAAGATGTACTGGCCTTGCGGATCGTGAATTTTCTGGCGAATCTTGGCTCCCACCTCGTTGATGTTTACCGGTTCATTGCCCAGGAAGACGCGTTGTTGTTTGTCTATGGAGATGACGAGCCGTTCCTCAGTGATCTGTTTGACGGTCTTGGTTTTGGGGACAGCCACTTCAATTCCAGACTGAAGCACCGGGGCGGTGACCATGAAGATGATCAGCAGCACAAGCACCACGTCTACCAGGGGCGTGACGTTGGGATCGGCGAGCGAGGTCTGAGTTCTGCCTTGTGAATTGGTGAAGGCCATTTATGCGCGATACTCCGGTTCCTGAACCGCTGCGGCCCCGCGCTGCACGGGTTGGGTCATGCCGCGCTCCATGGAATTGAGCATCTCGAGAGCGAAGTCGTCCATGCGTGCGCCAAACTGGCGAACCTCCGCCAGCAAATAGTTGTAGGCAATCACCGCCGGAATGGCGGCAAACAGACCGGCAGCGGTGGTGATGAGGGCTTCAGAGATGCCGGGGGCAACGGCTCTGAGAGTGGCGGCACCGGCGGTACCGAGTCCTTGAAAGGCATCGATGATGCCCCAAACGGTGCCGAACAGGCCAATGAAGGGGGTGACGGCGCCGGTGGAGGCAAGCCAGGGAAGACGGCGCTCGAGGCGAGTCAACTCCTCAGAAGAGGCCACCTGCATGGCACGTTGCACGCCCACGAGATTCCGAACCACGCCCCCCTGGCGCCTTACCTCCTCAATGCCGGATTCGAATACGGGCACCAGCGGGCTGGGCTTGAACTGTTCGGCGACAGCGGCGATGTCCTGGAAACGGTTGGCGCGGCGGAAGGCACGAACAAACCGCGAACTCTGGACCTTGGCGCGACTGAACCGACTCCATTTGGCAAGGATGATGGCCCAGGAAACCACGCTGAACACAAGCAGAATGATCAGAACGGCTTTAGCGACGAGGCCGGTCTGCGAGATCAGTTCCGTGATCTCGCCCCCGACAATGCTGGCAGAAAGCAGGGGAATGAACATCAGCTTCCTTTACTGAAAGAATGCGCGCCCAATCGTGCGATTACGTCGCCTCACGCAGGGCGCGAGGCGACGGCACGGGCGCGCCCAGATCCCTCGCTCGCCAAAAGAAGGCGGCTCGGGATGACAACGCAACTCCGAGCTTGATTATAGAACAGGCAAGCGGGACGGCTGGGCCGAGAAGCAGATGTACTTCGGCAGTCAACAGTGGCGGTATCGACACAATCCTCGACCGAGTATTCAGTGGAAATTGCATTTGCTAAACTGACAGCCACTCTCCCGGCAGGACGTATCGGTGCTACTGGAACTGCGCGTCGAGAACTATGCGGTTATCGATAGTGTAGTCGTGGAGTTTGCCTCGGGTCTGAACCTGCTTACCGGCGAAACCGGCGCCGGAAAATCCATCCTCATTGATGCACTGGCGCTGTTGCTGGGCGAAAAGGCGTCCAGCGATGTGATCCGTCATGGCGCGGAAAAGGCGGTAGTGTCTGGGGTGTTCGAACTCGAGGATGGCAAATGCGCGAGCATGGTTATGGAGAACAATGGGATTGAACCGGAGGGGGACCAGATCATCATTCGTCGAGAAATCCTGCCCAATGGGCGAGGGCGGGTACTGGTTTCAAACCAGCCTGCGACGGTTGCCGTGCTGAGGCAGTTGGCATCTTGCCTGGCGTCGATACATTCGCAGCGTGAATCAATTGTCTCATTCGACACAGGCACGCGGCTGGCGCTGCTGGACACTTATGCGGGCTCGAACCCTGCTCCGGTCGGAGAAGCGTTTGCTGCTTGGCGCGCATTGCGGGAAAGAATCGCCGAGTTGGAGAGCGACGAGCAGGATCGCCTGCGCATGGTCGACGTGTGGAGCTTCCAAAAGAAAGAGATTGAGGACGCGAGGCTTCAAGCGGGAGAAGATGAACGGCTGGAAGCGGAAAAACGGGTGCTGGCGAACGCGGAGAAGATTCACGGAGCTGCCCAGGCCGCCTTCCAGATTTTGTATGAAAACCGGGAATCTGCCGCCGCGCTGGTCAGGGCATCCTACCGCCACCTGCAGGAGGTGGCGCGCTACGATTCGAAGTTTCAGGAATCGCTATCGGGGTTAGAGTCGGCGCGGATCACTATTGAAGACATCGGAGATGCCTTGCGGGATTATGCGGATTCGGTTGAGGCTTCGCCGGAAAGACTGGCGGCGGTTGAGGATCGATTAGCGCTGATCGACCGCGTGAAACGCAAATACGGTCAGACCCTGGAAGCCGTGATCGCCTACGGGGCCGAGGTCTCGCGGAAGCTCAACGAAATAGAGAACAAGGACGAAATCCTGGGGAAGCTGAAGCAAGATCTGGCAATGGCTGCCGAATCCTACTTGGCGGCCGCACGCTCGGTCTCCCATGCGCGCTATCAGGCAGCCCATAAGCTGGAGAGGGTGGTTGAGGCACAAATCAATGAGTTGGCAATGAATGCCCGATTCAAGATCGAGGTCGTAGGGACTGACGATGAGGGGAACTGGACTGATGGGGGATTCGACCAGGTGAATTATCTGATCGCAACCAATACTGGCGAACCTCTCAGGCCGGTGGAGGAGATCGCTTCCGGCGGAGAGCTTTCACGGGTGATGTTGGCTCTGAAGGCAGCTGTGGAGGCGGGTAAATCGGGGCGAAGACGGACTTCGGGGGCACAGCGAACCCTGGTATTCGACGAGATCGATATCGGGATCGGTGGAAGCGCGGCGGAGGCGGTTGGGAGGAAGCTCAAAGAGCTTGCGCAGAATCAGCAGGTGCTATGCATTACCCATCTGCCGCAGATTGCCTCGTTTGCCGACCAGCACTATCTGATTGAGAAGCGCGAAATGGATGGACGGATGCGCACTGCGGTGCGGCGGCTGACAGAGCCGGGGAGGCGGGAGGAAATCGCCCGCATGCTCAGTGGGTCCCGGCTAACAGAGGCCTCCCGAAAGCATGCCGAACAACTGCTGAAGGCGAACGCGTGAGGAACGACTCCGAGGCAGGGGTACAAAGGCGGTCACTTTCCGCCGCCTCCGTTTACCGCTAAGATATCTCCAATCATTGCTAATCCCTACAGCCTGTGGTGCTTACGTTTGACGCGGGGCATCGCTGTCCGATACCCTAGCATCAGTAGGATTGGGGATAGCTGAGTTATAGCTACCGTTCAAAGGCAAGGAATGAAGACTTCGAATGGTTCCGGGAAGACCCTATTGCTGCTGAAGCCGAGGGGTTTTTGTGCCGGGGTGGTACGCGCTATCGATATCGTTCGCATTGCCCTGGAGACGTTTGGGCCTCCTATCTACGTGCGGAAGGAGATCGTCCATAACCGCTACGTGGTAGAGGAGTTGCAGGGGAAGGGCGCGATCTTCGTCGATACCGTGGAAGAGGTTCCGGCTGGCGAGCGGGTAATTTACAGCGCCCATGGGGTTTCACCGGAGGTCCGGGAGGCCAGCAAGAATCGCAGGCTGAGGGTAATCGATGCCACCTGTCCACTGGTCACTAAGGTGCACGTGGAGGCGGTGCGTTTTGCCAAGGAAGGCTATTCGCTGGTTCTCATTGGGCATCACGATCACGATGAAGTAATCGGGACCCTGGGAGAGGCCCCGCTGGTGACCCAAGTGGTGGGTTCGCCAGAAGATGTCCAGGAGTTGCACGTTCCCGATCCCGACAAAGTCGCCTATCTGACGCAGACAACCCTGAGCCTGGACGAGACGCGCGACATTATCGAGGCGCTCAAGCAGAAATATCCCAATATCCAGGGACCGGCAGCGCAAGACATCTGCTATGCGACTGAGAATCGGCAGACCGCGGTAAAACACGTATCTGGCGACGCAGATTTGCTGCTGGTGGTCGGCTCAGAAAACAGTTCCAATTCCAACCGTCTGGTTGAAGTAGCCCGCAACCTGGGCACAAGCTCTCACCTCATTGAAAACTACCGCGCGATCAAGCCGGAATGGCTGGAAGGCGTGAAAACAGTCGCTCTCACTGCAGGAGCGTCGGCGCCCGAATGCCTGGTGGAGGAGGTTGTGGAATACCTCTCTCAGCAGGGATTCACCGATTTGCGCGAGGTCGAAGTCATGCCGGAGAACGTCCGATTCGGCCTGCCGCCCGAGATTGTGGAAGCCATGGGCAGTGGATCGAAGTTGGTCTCGGTGGGCGATATCAAAACGGCAGCGACGGTGGAGTAATCCCGATTATGGAGAATGCTCCGGGAGCTATCCCTCCCACCCCGATGCGTTTTGGAAAACTGGATGACGTAACCAGCAGGGTGGCAGCGGCTATGGATGCCGCGCGCAAGTACCTTTTCTCCATTCAGCATGAAGATGGCTACTGGTGTGGCGAATTAGAGGCAGACACGACTCTAGAAGCCGATTACATCTTCATGCATACCCTGCTGGGGACAGGTGATCCCAAGACATTCCCGAAGGCGTGCCGCTGGATGCTCGAGCATCAGAACGAAGACGGGGGCTGGCCGATTTTTGCCGATGGGCCCTCGGAGGTCAGCGCCTCGGTTAAGACATATTTCGCTTTGAAATTATGCGGTTACCCCTCACATCATCCTGCGCTGACACGGGCGCGCAAGAGGATTCTTGAACTGGGGGGCGTTACAGCAACCAATACCTACACCAAGATCTATCTGTGCTTTTTCGGGCAGTACGACTGGGACGCGGTGCCGGCGGTTCCACCGGAGATCTGTCTCTTTCCCAAATGGTTCTGGTTCAACATCTACGAGATTTCTTCCTGGTCACGCGGCATTTTCATTCCCCTGGCGATCGTATACGCGAAGAAGCCGTTCAAGAAGATTCCCGCTGAAATGGGTATTGACGAGCTGTTCGTGGGTGGGAAAGAGCATGCCAACCTGCACCTGCGTTGGGCGAATCGTATTTTCAGCTGGCGAAACTTCTTCCTTTTCTGCGACCGTCTGACGCACTGGTTTGAACGCGTGCACATCCGGCCGCTGCGGTCGGTGGCACTTCGGGCGGCGGAAAAGTGGATGCTGGAACGGTTCGAGATGAGCGACGGTTTGGGCGCGATATTCCCGGCGATGATGAACGCGATCATCGCGCTTCGCTGCTTGGGATATTCGGTAGATGATCCGCAGTTCATTCGCGCCATGGACGAGCTGGAGAAGCTGGGCATCGAGGAAGAGACGACCTTCCGGCTTCAGCCGTGCAAATCGCCAGTGTGGGATTCGGCCTACGCTATGTTTGCGCTGGGAGAAAGCGGCGTGAGCCGCAATGATCCGCGCCTGGTCGCTGCTGCAGACTGGGTACTGAAGAAGCAGATCACCCATAAGGGGGATTGGTCGGTCAAGAACAAGAAGGCGCAGCCTGGGGGCTGGTACTTCGAGTTCAACAATGAGTTTTATCCCGACGTGGATGACACGGCGCAAGTCTGCCTGGCATTGAATTATGTGGATCACAGCAATGAGCGTTATCAATACGAATCCGTGCAGCGAGCGATCGCGTGGGTATTTTCAATGCAGTGCAAGGATGGGGGCTGGGCATCGTTCGACAAAGACAATGACAAGATGGTCTTTCAGTACATCCCGTTTGCCGATCACAATGCCATGCTGGACCCAGCGACTGTAGATATCACCAGCCGCGTACTGGAGATGCTGGCAGCTTACGGTTACACGCGCAAAGACAAACGGGTCGAGCGCGCGGTTCAGTTCATCCTCAACCAGCAGGAGCCAGACGGCTCATGGTTTGGCCGCTGGGGATGCAACTACATTTACGGAACCATGCTGTGCTTGCGTGCCCTGGACGGGATTGGCGTGGACCACAACGAGCCCTATATCCAGCAGGCGGCGGAATGGCTGCGCATGGTGCAAAATGGCGATGGCGGCTGGGGCGAAAGCCTGTGGTCGTATCACGATCCGAACACGCGGGGCGTTGGACCAAGCACGGCGTCGCAAACCGCCTGGGCGGTTCTGGGGCTGCTGGCAGCGGGAGATACCCGCAGCGACGCGGTGCATCGCGGAATCGCGTACCTACTCAAAACGCAGCGCAAGAATGGTTGCTGGTGGGAGAAGCCGTACACGGGAACCGGATTCCCGAAGGTCTTCTATTTGAAGTACTGCATGTACGCAGAATACTTCCCGCTGTTGGCGCTTGCGACCTACGCCAAGGTGATGACTGAGTGTCAGAATCAGCAGTCAGTTACGGCCACGCAGGCGAGCCCGAAGGCCGCGAACTATTGAGTGCTCGTGAATTTCCGATGAGTGAACCCGGTCTGCCGATCGAGGAAGGTTTGCCTCAATTCTGCTCTCCTAAGGCGACGACTACGACCGGGGCGGCTTCATATTCTGCCGAAGCGTCCAGTGAGAGACGTACGAGTGGGAGCGATACACCGTCGATCCTGGTTACGGGTGCTACCGGATTCGTCGGCAGTCATGTAGCGCGATTGCTGGCTTCGCAGGGAGCAGTGCTGCGACTGCTGGTTCGTCCAGCAAGTCGCAAAGAGAATATTGCAGAGCTGAATGCCGATCAGGCGATCGGTGACTTGCGTGATCCGTTATCGCTGAAGAGAGCGATGTCGGGCTGCGAGTTCGTATTCCATGTCGCCGCCGACTACCGCCTCTGGACACGGAACGCCGCCGACGTCCAGGACATGTACCGGTCTAACGTCGAGGGCACACGTGCGATTCTGCAAGCCGCGCGAGAGGCGGGAGTGCGGCGAGTTGTTTACACCAGTAGCGTAGCCACTATGGGTTTCCGTCCCGCGCTAGAGTTCGCTGACGAAAATTCGCCGGTGTCTCTGAGCGAGATGATAGGCCATTACAAGCGCTCGAAATTCCTGGCAGAGCAGGTAGCTCTTGAAGCGGGGAGAATGGGTGCTGATGTTGTTGTCGTATGTCCGAGCACGCCGGTGGGCGAGCAGGACATCAAGCCGACTCCTACTGGACGAATTATTGTGGACTTCCTCAACCGGAAGTTTCCAGCCTATGTCGACACTGGGTTGAACCTGGTCGATGTGGTCGAGTGCGCTCGCGGCCATGTGGCTGCGATGGACAAAGGCAGGACGGGCGAGCGCTACATACTCGGCGGAGAAAACCTCAGCCTGAAGCAAATTCTGGAGAAGCTGGCTGCGATCACGGGAATTCCAGCACCCACGCTCAAGCTGCCGTATGCGGTGGCGCTGGGGTTTGGTGTTCTGGATACCTGCTTCACGGGCTTTCTGCTCGGGCGCGAACCGCGCGCGACGATCGATGCCGTTCGTATGGGACGCAAGAAGATGTATGTGTCCTCAGCAAAGGCAGAACGTGAATTGGGATGGTCCATAGTCGCGGTCGATGGTGCGTTAAGGCGGGCGGTAGGATGGTTCCGTAGTCATGATTATGTCGCCGCTTGAGAAGATCGGGATAATCTCGGCGATGGAGCAGGAAGTTGCTCCTATGTTGAAGATGTGGCGTCGCGAAACGCTGGCGCATGAAGGCCGTGGCTACCGCCTCTTTCGTTCGCCTTCCGGTTCGGAGGTTTACGTGGCGTGCGGCATCGGCCGGGGTTGGGGCATGAAGGCAACTGAGGCGCTGATCGCGGCGGAGGATGTGCAGGCGATCATCTCAGCTGGATTTGCGGGAGCGCTTACACCCGAGAGAAAGATTGGCGACCTGATCGAACCAGGAACGGTGATCGATGCGGAGACGGGTGATCGTTTTGCGAGTGTTAATGGCGGCAATCTCGCCCTCGTGAGCGCATCACAGGTAGTTGGCCGGGAAACAAAAAAACAACTGACTGCGCGGTATGGAGCTGAAGCGGTCGACATGGAGGCTGCAGCGGTGGCCCGGATTGCTCAGCAGCATGAAATCGCGTTTTACGCCATCAAATCGATTTCTGACGAATTGGAGTTCCTGATGCCGCCCTTCAATCATTTCATCAACCGGGACGGTGGATTGGAGATGGCGCGTTTTGCGGTATGTGTAGCTTTGCGGCCTCAATACTGGCCCTCCGTAGTCCGCCTGGGAATAAATTCCCGGCGTGCGGCTGCGGAACTCTGTAAAGGGCTGGTGCGTGTAATGGCTGATATCAGTTCCGGCCGTAAGAGCATCGTGAATGCATAGCTACATCGAATGATTAAAGGCATGTCGACTGCGACACAAATCCAACGCCAGACTGCCGCGGCCAGGATACCGGCGACGATGAAGGCGGCCGTCTATCATGGAGTGAACGATGTTCGCATCGAGCAGGTGCCGGTTCCAAAAATTGGCCGGGGAGAACTTCTCGTACGTGTACACACCTGTGGCATTTGCGGCACCGATTTGAAGAAGATTGCTACCGGTTCCCACAGTGCGCCGCGGATTTTCGGCCACGAAACGACTGGAGTAGTGGCGGCGGTCGGTGAAGGGGTTACTCGGTTCCAGCCTGGCGATCGAGTCGCAGTGTTTCATCACATTCCTTGCGGCGAATGCTACTACTGCCGTCACAAGGTGTTTGCTCAGTGTCCGGTGTACAAGAAGGTTGGCGCGACGGCTGGATTCGAACCCAGCGGCGGTGGATTCGCCGAATACGTGCGGGTGCTGGACTGGATTGTGGAGAAAGGCGTGGTCCTAATTCCCGAGGGAGTTTCTTTTGAGCAGGCATCCTTTATAGAGCCGGTGAACACCTGCATGAAGGGAATTGAGACGCTGCGACTGGAACCGGGCGAGCGTGTTGTGGTGATGGGACAGGGTCCGATCGGAATCATTCTCGGGATTCTGGCGCAACGAGCAGGCGCCCGTGTAATAACTTCCGATTTAATCCCCCGGAGGCTTACAATAGCGAAAGGGTTCGGACTCCAAGAAGTTATAGAGGCTTCGCGTGCGGATACTGTGGTCTCGGTGCGGAAATGGACAGAAGGACGCGGAGCCGATGCAGCAATCCTAGCCGTGCCGGGATCCTCTTTGATTCGTACTGCTATGGAGGCTACGCGTCCTGGTGGACGAATTCTGTTATTTGCCCAGACCGTTCGTGGAGAGGCGGTGATTGATCCCGCCTCGATTTGCGTGGACGAGAAGAGTCTTCTGGGTTCGTATAGCGCTTCTATCGATCTTCAGGATGAATCGGTGGATTGGGTTTTCAGGAGGAGGGTAGACCTGGAATCGCTCATCAGCCACCGCTTCCCCTTGGTGGAGGCGGTAGAAGCGTTGAACCTGGCTGCCCACCCCCAGCCGGATACGCTGAAGCTGGTGATCCAACCGGGCAGCGGTTCGGAAGGATAAGCAAGAGTGAATGGACACATGACAGCAGCCGTCCTCTATGGCAAAGAGGACGTGAAAATTGAAAAAGTTCCTATTCCCCGGCTCGGTGAAGGGGAAATCCTCATAAAAGTACAAGTCGCGCTGACCTGCGGCACCGATCTTAAGGTGTACCAGCGGGGTTATCACGCACGCATGATAGTGCCGCCCGCTTTGTTTGGGCATGAACTGGCGGGCACGGTGGAAGAAGTCGGAGGCAATGTTCGAGGACTCAAGAAAGGGATGCGGGTTGTCGCCTTGAACTCCGCTCCCTGCGGGATGTGTTTTTATTGCTCCAAGCATCAGGAGAACCTCTGCGAAGACCTGCTCTTCAACAATGGCGCCTACGCCGAATACATCAAGATTCCGCGCCGGATTGTTGAGACCAACATGCTGGCGATCCCCGGGTATGTGACTTATGAAGAGGCGGCAATGGTTGAGCCGCTGGCTTGCGTGTTACGCGGTCTGCACGAGACTCAAGTCGAAATTGGTGACACGGTGGCAGTAATCGGGGGTGGCCCGGTTGGCCTGATGTTCGTGCAAGCGGCCAAGCTGACGGGCTGCAACGTGATTTCGGTGGTCAAGCGCGATTCCCAGGTTTCGTTTTCCAAGCGGCTAGGTGCCGATGAAACCGTGCAAATAACGCAGACGGCAGATCCAGTGGCCGCGGTGCGCGCACTCACACCGGACCGCCGTGGCGCCGATGTGGTAATTGAGGCTGTGGGCCGTCCGCAGGCCTGGGAGTGGGCCATCGACATGGTTCGTAAGGGTGGAACGGTGAACTTCTTTGGCGGCTGCGCCAGTGGCACCAAAGTTAACCTGGATACAAATCGGTTGCATTACTCGGAAGTGACACTGAAAGCCACTTTCCATCACACGCCCGAGAGCGTGCGCAAGGCCTTTGCGCTGATTGCGGAAAAAAAGATTCGGGGTACGGACTACATTACTGGAGAAGCACCATTGTCCCGCCTGCAGCATGTACTGCGGCACATGCTGAATCGCAATGGTGACATCAAGACCGCTATTATCCCGGGCCACTGACCTTCAGGACACCAGCCGGGACGAACACAAAGGATCATCACGTCAGATTCTCGGGGTGAGCCTCGGTGTGTTTTGCAGGTAGAATCAGAAAGACGCCCGCGGAATGGAGTACATGCCGATCAGCGAAGGCACCTCGGCGAAACCTTTGGCCGGATGGGAAGCATTGCCGCCGGAATATGCCATTCCAGAGCGGATTCCAACACTGGAGCAAGCGCGAGCGTATTGCCGACGCCTGGCTACCAGCCACTACGAGAACTTCTCGGTTGTTACCTGGTTTCTACCCAAGCGGCTGCACCAGAATTTCTATAACGTGTATGCCTATTGCCGGATTTCTGACGATTTGGGCGACGAAGTGGGGAATCCGGAGGTGTCTCTAGGCCTCTTGAATCAGTGGGGGCGGGAGCTTGAGGCATGCTATCGCGGAGAAGCTCGACATCCTGTCTTCGTGGCATTAACGGAGACGATACGCGAATGTGACATCCCTAAGCAGCCGTTCGCAGATTTGCTGACAGCCTTTCGGCAGGATCAGATCGTTACACGATATGACACTTTCGAAGAGCTGCTCGGTTACTGCAAAAATTCGGCGAATCCTGTGGGACGGCTGGTGCTCTATGTCTGCGGATATTCCGACGCAATGCGCCAGCAGCTCTCTGATTACACATGTACGGCGCTGCAGTTGGCGAATTTCTGGCAGGATGTGGCTGTGGATTACGGGAAGGGCCGCATTTATCTTCCGCTAGCGGATATGCGGCGTTTCGGGGTAGCCGAGAGTCAGATTGCGGAACGACGGCCTACGCCGGAATTTCTGGCGATGATGAGGTTTGAGGTTGAACGCGCGCGGGAATGGTTTGGGCGAGGACTGCCGCTGGCTTCTACGCTAGAGAGAGAGATTGCAATTGATATCGAACTTTTCACTCGCGGCGGACAGGAGATCCTCAACGCGATTGAGCGCCAGGGCTTTGATGTGCTCAAAAGCCGTCCGGCGCTGAGCAAGGTTCAAAAAGCATTGTTGATTGCCAGGGCGGCTGCGCGGAGGCTGTTCTGACCACAGTCGCAGAGAGCAAGCAAGTTCCGGTGGTGAAGATTTCTCCTTCCCAACTCGCGGCAGCTTTTGGAGTGTGCCGCAGTATCACGCGCTCGCAAGCCAAGAACTTCTACTATGCCTTTCTGGTGCTACCGCGCCGAAAGCGGGATGCTCTGTGTGCTGTGTACGCGTTTATGCGCCATGCCGACGATCTTTCCGATGACCTGAGTCTTCCGGCCGAGCAGAAGCGAGCACGACTAGATGCGTGGCTTAGAGCTTTCCAGGAGGTCGCGTCCGGTGAAGCGACGGACGAACCTATTCTGATGGCCTTGGCCGACACCAAGCAGCGATACAAGATTCCTGCGGAATTGCTGGAAAAGCTGATTCACGGTACGCGCATGGATGTTGCCGAGGTCGCGGCAGGAAGGAAAGTTGGGCCAATCGTACTGTACCGAACCTTCGACCAACTTTATCAATACTGCTATCACGTCGCTTCCGTGGTGGGGCTGGTCTGCATCCGAATTTTCGGATATCGCGATGCGCGGGCCGAATTGCTGGCGGAGCGCACGGGCATCGCCTTTCAGCTGACGAACATCATCCGCGACGTGAAGGAGGATGCGGCGATGGGGCGCGTTTATCTGCCCGGGGACGATCTGATGCAGTACGGACTCAAGCCCGAGCATCTGCGGCAGGAGACGGATCCTTCATATCTGCGGCCGCTGCTCAAGTTCGAGGCCGATCGAGCGCGCGAGTATTACAAGTCTGGTGACGAACTCATCACCATGCTGGACGCTGAGAGCCGTCCCGCGATGTGGGTACTGCTGGAAATTTATCGGCAGTTGCTAGAGAAGATTGCAAAAAACGATTACCAGGTGTTCGGGAAGAAGATCCGCCTGACTACGCGTGAGAAGCTCAAGATCCTCGGCCAAGGCTGTATCCGCCGCCTCAAAGAATGACCCCATCCCCAACCAAGAAGACAGTGGCCATTGTCGGCGGAGGTCTGGCAGGGCTGGCAGCGGGTTGTGCGCTGGTCGAAGTGGGATTCGCCGTGCGTCTGTTCGAGCGCAAGCCTTATCTCGGAGGCAGGGCATCGTCGTATCAGCATCCGGCGACGGGCGAAGTCGTGGATAACTGCCAACACGTGTTGCTTGGCTGCTGCACGAATCTCATCGATTTTTACCGGCGCACCGCGACTGAAAATAAGATTCGTTGGTTCGAGCAGTTGATTTTTGTTGAGCCCGGCGGACGGCAATCGGTGATCAAGCCATCGCTTTTGCCCGAGCCGCTGCATACGGCGCCGTCTTTTTTGTCTGCGTCAGCGCTTTCGCTGCGCGACAAACTGGGCATCGCCCGGGCCATGCTCGCTTTGAGGCACGAGGTGCAGGATGACGGCCGCCAATCATTTCTCGATTGGTTGCACCAGCAGAGGCAGACTGAGCGGGCAATTGAACGTTTTTGGAAAGTGGTGCTGGTCAGCGCACTCAACGAAGACCTCGACCGCTGTTCCCCGAAGTACGCGGCCCATGTGTTCCGAGAGTCATTCTTGAAGTCGCGGGCGGGCGGGCGCATGGGAATTCCTGCGATTCCGCTGAGCGATCTCTATGGCGCCGCTGGTGAGTTCATCCGGGACCGAGGCGGCGATGTGAACCTGCGCTGCGGGGTGGAGCGTTTTCGGGCACAAGCGGATCAGGTTGGAGTCAGCTGCGGTGGGCAGGAGGTCGCGACAGACTATGTTGTCTTAGCAGCGCCGTTCAA
Source organism: Terriglobales bacterium (assembly GCA_035624455.1). Classification (NCBI taxonomy): domain Bacteria; kingdom Pseudomonadati; phylum Acidobacteriota; class Terriglobia; order Terriglobales; species Terriglobales bacterium. The sequence continues at coordinate 2,625 of DASPRM010000157.1, read as the reverse complement.
CGTCCTGCCGCAGTTGCTTCCAGAGGAGCGGCAATCCGAGGCGCTGCGGGCGATGTTAAGTCATTTTGAGAGTTCGCCGATCACGGGAATCCACTTATGGTTCGACCGGCAGATCACAAATCTGGAACATGCCGTGCTTTTGGATCGGAATATCCAGTGGATGTTCCATAAATCGAAGCTGCTGGGGCGAGGTGATTCCGGAAGCTATGTGGAGCTGGTGATCAGCTCTTCGAAGAAGCAGGTGGAGATGGGGCGGCAGGAGATCATCGATATGGCGATGCGGGAGCTGGCGGAATTCTTTCCCAAGGCAGCTGACGCCAGGCTGGAGAAAGCGACTGTGATCAAGGAGGTGCACGCGACGTATTCGCCGCGGCCAGGGCTGGATGAATATCGCCCGGGGCCGCAGTCGGAATGGCCTCGCGTGTTTCTCGCTGGAGATTGGACGGCCACAGGTTGGCCTGCCACAATGGAGGGAGCGGTGCGCAGCGGATACAGGGCGGCAGAGGCGATATGTAAAGCGGCAGGACAGTACTGCAAGTTTCTCGTGGCCGATCTGCCGGCAGCGGGATTGAGCAGGCTAATGATGTAGCTGTTCTCTAAGGGTACTGCCGAGAAGCAGCGCGCGAAGTTGGAGCATGCAGCTTCGGATCACTACAGAAACATAAGGTCCTTCGACTCGGTCCTCGTCTTCATACTCGGCCGTCGCCCAGCATGACCGGTTCGGGGAACCTGGGATAAGCGTCGAGCTGGGCTCGGCCTGGACGAACGGGAACGTCCGTTTCCTACGCGAATTTAGGTGACCAAATGGCAGCGCCCCCTAATGCTAGGCAGTCGCCAGTTGTGCCGGTGCTCGCGTCAGGCGATCGCGAATCAGAAAGAGCAAATAGATGATGACGCCGATCTGCAAGCCGGCGCCGATCAGTGCAGTTTCAATCTGTCCGTGAACCAGTGCTCCGGCCGGAGTTAGCAGGCAGAAACCTGACGAAGCCATTGACCGAGATGCCTGTGCCAGAGGGGTGGTGATGACTCCCGCAGCAAAATAGTAGAGCCAGACCAGCAGGATCCCTTTGACGATCGGATTCTTCATCTTCGTCAGAGTGCACCATTGGAGGAAGAGCACGTCGCGAGTGGCGTAAACCAAAAAGACCATCAGCGAGAGTCCCGAATGTCCAAGTGACCAGTTGTCAAAGGGTACGGCAGACCGCGCCGAGGCCGCTTCCAGCCAGAGCGCCACGAACGCCAGGGCCGCCGCCAGTGCCATCCATGGCCAAGGCGGGCCGTTTTCTGACAAGTAAGATTGCCGTCCGGCGTGGTAATCGCGAAACCATATCTTGAGGCGTTCCGGTGGCGTCAGGGTCGCAAGGCCAACCGCATAGAAAATCAGATTATTGAAAGCCAAATGGACAATCGTCGCCGGCTCCACGCCGAACGAATATGGGGAGCGAGTACCGAGCAGAGCTGCGGGATCCAAAAAGCCGAGCATCAGCAGGTTCAGATAAGCAGCCAGTCCGATGGCTTGCCAGCGCGAGAGCAACTGAATTTCTTCCCGCTCGCGCTTCAAATTGCGCAGCAGCGCCACTACGATCCAGGCTCCAAGAGAAACATAGAGCAGCAGGGAAAGAGAGAGCAGTGGCACGTGCACGCCAAAGAAAGGCGCGGTAGAGGGAACAGAAGTGTACGCATGATACAAGGGAAGAAGTCCGGGAACGATGGTAAGAGCAGCAACTCCCGGGTAAGGGAAACCGAAGCGGCCGGTCATGCCGATCAGAGTGAAGGGCATAAGCCAGAACCAGACTATGAGCAGGGCTCCTCCGGCGCGTGGTTTTTGAACCAGCATGGAGACCAGCAATCCCACCAGCGACAAGAACACTACGAACACAAAAAGCAGGAAGTAGGTCACCAGCATGGCGGAAAGGGGCACTTGCGATCCCAAGCCGGCGGCAATGGCGAACGGAACCGTGCATCCGACGGCGAAGTACGCCATGATGGGCACGCCGAATACCATCCCAACAAGCAATTCGCCAGCCGTTAAGCGAGTGGTGCGCAGGAAATCGTAGGTCTTCAGAAGACGCTCGCCGGCGATCGACTGCGTGGTGGAGGAGAGGCACCAGAGGCTCAGCACCAAGGCTTGCGGGATCAAGATCCAAAAGAAGACGGAGTTGCTTTCAGGCGTCCGCCCGGAGTAGGGTCCGGCCGTGGTCATCTGCGAGTGCAAGATGGAAATCAGGAAGCACAGTACGTAAGACAAGCCGGCCGCCAGCGCCATGCGCGGGGCACGCAACTCGGAGCGGACATGGCGCAGCAGTTCCGGATTTCGCCGCAGCAGGTTCACTACATCACCTCGTTGGTGGAGAGCTTGAGATAGAGCTCTTCGACTGTCTGCTTCACTTCGCTGAAAGAGAGAACGCGAACCCCTCGGGCGGTGAGTTCGCCCGGAATCTGAGCTAGTTGCTCATCGCTCCCGGTGAAGCGGAACACAGCCTCGGAATCCTGCACGGTAACGTTCGACACGTTGGGAAGCGCGGCCAGAATGCTTCTCGCATCGGCAGTTCCTACCCAGCTCACCCGTACTACTTTGTACCGGCTTTCAGCGGCGGTGATCTCGTCGAGCTTGCCGCTGCGCAC